>NZ_JBFBDW010000044.1:0-67619 GCF_040683455.1 Kitasatospora sp. NPDC093679 | reverse complement strand
ACGGCAACTCCAAGATGAGCCGCAACATCGTCGCCGAAGCCCTCTGGCGCGTCACCACCTGGGGCATCGGCTCCCGCATCGACAAGATCACCGGCAAGGGCGGGAAGTAACCCCCCCGGATCGACACGAGCGCCCCGTCGCGGTGCCGAGCAGTCGCTCGGCGGTCCGCGGCGGGGCGCTCCGTCGTTCCCGGGGCCGTTACCCGCAGCCGCCCGGCGGCAGCGGGGGCAGGTAGCGCTCCGCCCAGGCGCGCAGCTCGGTGAGGGCGGGGCCGAGCGCGGCGCCGGATTCGGTGAGCCGGTAGCGGACCCGCAGCGGCGGGCCCTCGTCGACCTCGCGGAGGACCAGGCCGGCCTCGCCGAGCTCGGTGAGCCGGTCGGAGAGCATCCGCTCGCTGATGCCGGGGATGGCGCGGCGCAGCTCGGAGAAGTGGCCGGGACCGTGGCTGAGCACGGCGACCACCAGCCCCGTCCAGCGCTTGCCGAGCAGGGCGAAGACCCGGGTGATGGCGGCGTCCGCCCCCGTACAGGCAGCGTGTGCCGGTGCTGTTTCCTGCGCCATGCCGTCCAGGGTACTGCCCCTCGGCAAGTGACTATAGAAAAGTAAGCTGCTACTGTTGTGGAAGCAGCGCACTGCGCTGCAGTAACTTCTGAAATGGAGGCATCGCCATGCCCACGCTGCTGCACATCGACTCGTCCGCGCTCTCCGAGGGCTCCGTCTCCCGCGAGGTCTCCGCGGCGTACCGGGAGGCCTGGGAGGCCGCCAACCCGGGCGGCACCGTGATCTACCGCGACCTGGCCGCCGAGCCAGTGCCGCACCTGGACGCCGCCGGCATCACCTCCGCCTTCGCCCCGGCCGAGCACCGCAGCCCGGAGCAGCAGGCGGCCTGGGCCCTGCGCGAGCAGCTGGTCACCGAGCTGGAGCAGGCGGACGCCGTCGTCATCGGCACCCCGATGTACAACTTCACGATCCCGTCCGCCCTCAAGGCCTGGCTCGACCAGGTGATCGTGATCGGCCGCAGCGCGGGCGAGCAGCCCTCCGCCGCCGGCACCCCGGTCACCGTGGTCGCCTCCCGCGGCGGCGCGTACGGTCCGGGCACCCCGCGGGAGAGCTTCGAGTTCGTCACCACCTACCTGGAGAAGGTGCTGACCGGCATGCTCGGCCTGGAGGTCGACTTCGTGGTGCCCGAGTTCACCCTGGCCCGGGTCAACCCGGCGTTGGCTGGCTTCGCCGAGCAGGCGGACGCCTCCAAGGCGCAGGCGCTGGTGGACGCCACGGCCCGTGCCGAGGCCGTCGGCAGCCGCGTCGCGGCCTGAGGCCCCCGCGCCCGGGCGGCCTCCGCTCCACCCGCCCGGGCGCGCCTGACCGGCGATCGGTACCCCCACCGACCAAGCTGGTACGAACGAGCGGCCCGCCGGGTCGCCCCGCCGACCAGGGAGCCGACGTGACGCCCAACCCGCCCGACGAGACCGCCGGACCCCACCGCGCGGCCCCCGGGCCGGGCCACCCGCCGCTGGAGATCGACGTCTTCACCGGCCCGGAGAGCGCCTTCTTCGCGACCTCCGTGCTGATCATGGGCCAGGGCACCGCGATCCTGGTCGACGCCCAGCTCACCCGCAGCGCCGGCCGCGAGCTCGCCGAGTGGATCGCCGGCAAGGGCCGCCGGCTGCTCGCCATCGTGGTCACCCACCGCCACCCCGACCACTACTTCGGCGCCGAGGAGGTGCTGCGGCTCTTCCCCGAGGCCCAGCTGCTGGCCGCGCCGCCGGTGGTCGAGGGGATCGCCCGCACCGCCGCCGCCAAGGTCGCCGAGTGGAAGCCCGTCTACGGCGACGACATCCCCGACCAGCCGCTGCTGCCCGCGCCGCTGCTGCCGCAGCCGCTGATGATCGACGGCCAGCCGATCCGGGTGCTCGCGCTCGGCCAGGGCGACTGCGAGGGCTCCACCGTGGTGCACGTCCCGAGCATCCGCACCGTGCTCGCCGGCGACTTCGTCTACAACGGCACCCACGTCTGGACGGCCGACACCGACGCCCACCGCCGGATCGACTGGGCGCACAACCTGGCCCGGATCGCCGACCTCGGCGCGGAGCGGGTGGTCGCCGGCCACCGGGCGCCCGGCACCGACGACGACGCGCTGCGGGTGATCGCCTTCACCGGCGAGTACCTGCAGGACTTCGACCGCGCCCTGGCCGCCCACCCGCACGACCCGGAGGCCCTGGCCGCCGCGATGAACGAGCGGTACGGCGCGCTCACCCTGCCCGTCATCCTCGACCTCGGCGCGGCCGCCAACACCACGCCGGCCGAGGACGCCGAGATCGTCGACGCGGAGATCGTCGAGGACGACTGAACCCCTCCGGTCGCTCCGGCCCCCCGGCCCCCCGGACGGGCCGCCGGGCGGCGGATACTGGCGGCATGACGGCCTTCGACGTGATCGTGCCGGCCGGCGGGGCCGCGAGCCGGCTCGGCGGCGCCGACAAGCCCGGGCTGGACGTGGGCGGCCGGACCCTGCTCGACCGGGTGCTGGCGGCCTGCGCGGACGCCCGCACCACCGTCGTGGTCGGCCCCGTCCGCACCGTCGCCCGCACCGTGCACTGGACCCGCGAGGAGCCGCCCGGCGGCGGGCCGGTCGCCGCCGTCGCCGCAGGCCTCGCCGCGGTGACCGCCGACCGGGTGCTGCTGCTCGCCGCCGACCTGCCCTTCCTGGACGACCGCACCGTGCACCGGCTGCTCGCCGCCCTCGACGACGCCGGGGCGGAGGCCGCCGTCCTGGTCGACGCGGACGGCCGGGACCAGCCGCTCGCCGGCGCCTACCGCACGGCCGCGCTGCGCGCCTCGCTCGCCGCCCTCGGCAGCCCGGACGGCCGCCCGCTGCGCCGGCTCACCGGGCCGCTGCACACCGTCCGGCTGGCCGACGCCGAGGCCGTCGCCCTCGACTGCGACACCTGGGAGGAACTCGCCCGGGCCCGCGACCGGGAGCTGCGCGGGCGCGCCGGACGGTGATCCTCACCGCCCGCCCCGACGACCGGTGAGCGGACCGACCCGCGCCGCACACGACCGCGGCACCACCGCGGACACCGGGATCGGGCAGCATGGGGCCATGGAGCGCACGCTGGATGACTGGATCGCCGAGGTCGGCGCCGAGCTGGGGATCGACTTCGAGGTCGACGTGCCGGGGCTGCTGGACCTCGCCCGGGTGGTCGCGCACGGGGTCGCCCGGCCGGCCGCACCGCTGACCGCCTTCCTGGTGGGGTACGCGGCGGCAGCCCGCGGCGGCGGGGCGGAGGAGGTCGCGGCGGCGACCGCCCGCACCGCCGCCCTCGCCGAACGGTGGGCCGCGCAGCACCCGCCGGAGCAGGCGTGACCGGCGCCCTCGCCGACGTGGACCACCCGCGCACCGGGCCGCCGGTGCACGACCGCCCCTGGCCCCGGGCCCGGCGGACGGCCCGGCAGGCCGCCGCCGCGCCGCTGCCCGTCGAGCGGGTCCCGCTCGACGCCGCACTCGGCCGCACCCTGGCCGAGCCGCTCGCGGCCGTCACCGACCTGCCCGGCTTCGACACCTCCGCCATGGACGGCTGGGCCGTCGCCGGGCCCGGTCCCTGGCGGCCCGCCGGGCGGCTGCTCGCCGGCGCCGCACCCGCCCCGCTGGCCGACGGCACGGCCGTCGAGATCGCCACCGGTGCGCAGCTGCCGCCCGGCGCCACCGGTGTGCTCCGCCGCGAGCACGGCCGGACGGTCCGGGGGCTGCTGCACGGCGAGGTCGGGCCCGGCCAGGACGTCCGCCCGCGCGGCCAGGAGTGCCGCCGCGGCGAGACCCTGCTGCCCGCCGGCACCCGGGTCACCGCGCCGGTGCTCGGCCTGGCCGCCGCGGCCGGCCACGACGTCCTCGCGGTGCGCCGTCGGCCGACCGTCGAACTGCTGCTGCTCGGCGACGAGCTGCTCGACTCCGGGGTGCCCGGCCCGGGCCTCGTCCGGGACGCGCTCGGTCCGCTGCTGCCGCCCTGGCTCGCCGCGGCCGGTGCCGAGCCGGCCGGGGTGCGCCGGATCGGCGACGACCGGGACCTGCTGCGGGAGGCGCTGCGGCACTCGCCCGCCGACGTCGTGGTGACCACCGGCGGTACGGCGGCCGGCCCGGCCGACTTCCTGCACGCCGCGCTGGCCGAGGCCGGTGCCCGCCTGCTGGTCGACGGCGTCGCCGTCCGGCCGGGGCACCCGATGCTGCTCGCCGCGCTGCCCGGCGGACGGCACCTGGTCGGCCTGCCCGGCAACCCGCTGGCCGCCGCCGCGGGCGCGCTGACCCTGGCCCTGCCGCTGCTGGACGCGCTGGCCGGCCGCGCCGAGCCGCCGACCCGCACCGAGAGCGCGGCGGTCGACCTGCCGGGCCACCCGGAGGACACCCGGCTGGTGCCGGTGGTGCGGACCGCAGACGGGCTGATGCCGCTGCGCTTCGACGGCCCGGCCATGCTGCGCGGCCTGGCGCTCGCCGAGGCGGTGGCCGTGGTGCCGCCCGGCGGACTCCCGGCGGGCGGTCGGGCGGAGGTGCTGGACCTGCCGTGATCCGCGGCCGGTGCGGCGTCAGGCGTGGTTGCGGGCGTCCCTGATGACGATCAGCCGGTCGGTGGGCCTGAGCACCGAGGCCTCCTCGTCGGTGAAGTTCAGCAGCCGGCGGCCGCGGACGACCGCCAGCACGAGGTCGGCGCTCTCCCGCGGGGAGCGGCCCGCCTCCTCGGCGGTCACCGGCCGTTCGGTGACGTCCAGCCCGGTGCCGTGGGTGAGCAGGTCCTCCATGACGGCGCCGGCGTGCGGGCTGAGGATCGACATGCCGAGCAGCCGGCCCGCCGAACTGGAGCTGGTGACCACCACGTCCGCACCGCTCTGCCGCAGCAGCGGCGCGTTCTCGTCCTCCCGCACGGCCGCCACCACGGTGGCGGCCCGGTTGAGCTGGCGGGCGGTCAGGGTGATCAGCACCGCGGTGTCGTCCCGTTCGGGAGCCACCACCACCCGCGCGGCCCGGGGCACTTCGGCGCGCAGCAGGGTGTCGGTGCGGGTGGCGTCGCCGACCACGCCGACCAGCCCGTCCAGGGTGGCCTGCTCGACCGTGCGCGGCTGCGGGTCGACGACCACGATCGAGCCGCGGTCGATGCCCTGGCCGAGCAGCGCGCCGACCGCGCTGCGGCCCTTGGTGCCGTACCCGATCACCACCGTGTGGTCCCGGACGGTGGAGCGCCAGCGCCCGATCCGCCACTGCTGGCGGGTGCGTTCGGTGAGCACCTCCAGGGTGGTGCCGACCAGGATGATCAGGAACAGCACGCGCAGCGGGGTGATCACGAAGATGTTGGTCAGCCGGGCGGCGTCGCTGACCGGGGTGATGTCGCCGTAGCCGGTGGTGGAGAGGGTGACCGTGGCGTAGTACGCGGCGTCCAGCAGGTCCAGCGGGCCGCCCGCGTTGTCGTGGTACCCGTCCCGGTCCAGCCAGACGATCAGCGTGGTGGCGAGCAGGACGGCGAGCGCCAGCAGCAGCCGCCGGGAGACCTGGCGGAACGGCGGCGGGGGAGTCCTGGTCGGCAGGAAGACCCGGCCGCCGGCCACCTCGGTCTCGCGGACGCGGGACGCGCGGGAACCCCGCAGCCGGGAGAGTCTGCCGTCGGGGCCGGGGGACTGGGTGCCTTGGGTCACGGGCACCAGCATGGCGGGCCACCGCCGTGCCGGGCCACCGCCGCGGGGGCGGTCCGGTGCAGGGACGTGGAGGGAAGGTGCCGGTCACGGGGTGGCCGACGGGTCCGGCCGGTGCGGCCGCGGCGGCGGTATCGTCGCCTGCGGCGGCCCCGGTCGGTGCCGTCCTCGGTCGGCAGCCGCTGGAGGTCCGGTGCGGGAGCACACCGTCGTCGTCGGCTACGGCACCAAGGGCCGAAGCGCGGTCACCGCGCTGCTGGGCCAGGGGCTGCGCAAGGAGTCGATCGTGGTCGTCGACCCGCAGCGCAAGGCGATCGACCAGGCGGGCCGGGACGGCCTGACCGCGGTGCTGGGGGACGCGACCCGCTCGGACACCCTGATGCGGGCCGAACTGCCGCGCGCCGAGAAGGTGGTGATCGCCCCGGCCCGGGACGACACCGCCGTCCTGGTGGCGCTGACCGCGCGTCAGCTCAACCCCGCGGCGGTGCTGGTGGCGGCCGTGCGGGAGGACGAGAACGCGCCGCTGCTGCGGCAGAGCGGTGCGGACGTGGTGGTCACCAGCTCCAGTTCGGCGGGCCGGCTGCTCGGCATGTCGATCCTCAGCCCGCACGCCGGTGCCGTCATGGAGGACCTGCTGACGGTCGGCTCCGGGCTGGACCTCGTCGAGCGGCCGGTGACCAGGGCCGAGGCGGGCCGCTCCCCGCGGGAGTGCGCGGACCTGGTGGTGTCGGTCGTCCGCGGCCGCCGGCTGCTGAACTTCACCGACCCGGAGGCCGCGGTGCTGCAGCTCACCGACCGGATCATCACCGTCCGACGGGGCGTCAACACCGGGTGAGGACGGGCGCGGTCGGCGGGCCGACCGCGGACGGTGCCGGCGCCGCGGCTAGCGTGGCGGCCATGCGAGCCATCACCATTCCCCAGCCGGGCGGACCCGAGGTGCTGACCTGGGCCGAGGTGCCCGATCCGGAGCCCGCCGAGGGCGAGGTCCTGATCGAGGTCGCCGCCACCGCCGTCAACCGCGCGGACCTGCTGCAGCGGCAGGGCTTCTACGACCCGCCGCCCGGGTCCTCCCGCTACCCGGGCCTGGAGTGCGCCGGCCGGATCGCTGCGCTGGGTGCGGGCGTGGCCGGCTGGGCGGTCGGCGACGAGGTCTGTGCGCTGCTCACCGGCGGCGGCTACGCGGAGCGGGTCGCGGTGCCGGTGGGGCAGCTGCTGCCGGTGCCGAAGGGGCTGTCCGCCACGGAGGCGGCGGCGCTGCCGGAGGTCGCCTGCACGGTCTGGTCGAACGTCTTCATGGTGGCCCACCTGCGCCCGGGCGAGACCGTGCTGGTGCACGGCGGGGCGAGCGGCATCGGCACCATGGCGATCCAGCTGGCCAAGGCCGTGGGTGCCCGGGTGGCGGTCACCGCGGGCGGCGCGGAGAAGCTGGCGCGCTGCGCGGAGCTGGGCGCCGACCTCGGCATCGACTACCGGGAGGAGGACTTCACGGCGGCCGTCCGGGAGTTCACCGGCGGGGCGGGGGCGGACGTGATCCTCGACATCATGGGCGCCAAGTACCTGCAGCGGAACGTGGACGCGCTGGCCGTGAACGGGCGGCTGGTGATCATCGGCCTGCAGGGCGGGGTCAAGGCGGAGCTCGACCTGAACACCCTGCTGCGCAAGCGGGCGGCGGTCGCGGCGACCAACCTGCGCGGCCGGCCGGTCGCGGAGAAGGCGGCCATCGTCGCCGCCGTCCGCGAGCACGTGTGGCCGCTGGTGGAGTCCGGGGTGGTGCGGCCGGTGGTGGACCGGGTGCTGCCCGTCGAGGAGGCCGCCGCCGCCCACCGCTTGGTCGAGCGGAGCGAGCACGTCGGCAAGGTGGTGCTCCGGCTGCGCTGACCGTGTCACCGGGCAGGGCGGACACGGGGAGTGAGCGTACGAAATGCCCGTTTTATCGGAATGTGTGAGGCTGGTCCGGAGCTGTCCCGCCGCCGACCGCGTCCCGCCGCGGCCGCCCGTCGGAAGGACTTCCCGCCGTGGCTGCACTTCCGTACGCGTTCCGTGCTCTCTCCTCCGCGCTCCCCACCGGCTGCCGCCGGGCGGCGTTCGTCGGTGCGGGTCTCGTCCTTCCGGTCCTGCTCGCCCTGCCCGCCGCGGCCGACGACACCGAGGCCTCCGCGGCGGCCGGCCAGGTCGAGGCGGCCGTCCAGCAGGCCGTCCGGCAGGCCGTCTCCGCCCTGCCGGAGGTGACGGCGCCCCCAGCCGCGCTGCCCTCGTCCCAGGGGGGTTCCGGCATGTCCGGGCTCCCCGTCAGGCCGCCGGCGCACTCGCCGGCGTCCGTGCCCGAACCGACCGCGCCGGCCGCCCCCGCCACGACGGCCGGGGCGGCCGGATCCACTGCGGGCACCTCCACGGACCCGGGCGGCCCCGCGGCCGACGGCCACACCGGGAGCCGGCCGGGCCCGGCCCGGGGCTCTCCGGGCACCCACGGCCAGGAGACCGCCCAGGCCGCCGAGGAGGAGGACGGGGACGACTGCGCCGACGGCAGCGACAGCGGCGCGGCCGTCGCCCCGTCGGCCGCCGGCCCCGCCACCGGGCAGGCCGCCGCGAGCCCGGCGGCGGCCGCCGCCCCCGCCCACGGCCCGCACGGCCGCACCCGGCCCGCCGCCGTCCTCGGGCACCCCGTCCGCACCCCCCGCACCCCGAGCGCGCCGACCACGGCCGCCCGGCCCGCCACCCCGGACGCCTCCGCGGACCTGGCCGACGGGCAGCCCTCCGTCACCGCCGCCGCGCCCGTCCCGCAGGCCGCCGCCGACCTGGCCGCCCCGCTGCGCTGGTCCGACCCGGCCACCCGCCAGCTGCCGCTCGGCGCCGGGCTGACGCTGATCGGCCTGGGACTGGGCCTGGTCGGCGTGAAGCTGCGCCGCGGCTGACCGGGCCGCCGTCGGCCGCCGGACCGGCCGTACAAGATCCGCAGGCACTCCCCGCACCGAACCCCGGTGAGGGAGAATGCCCTTCATGACGAACCCGATGAACGAGCGCTCGTTGCAGCAGGCCGTCGAGGCGTCGGGCGGGCAGCCGGACGACGCGCCGAAGGTCCTGATCGTGGGCCCGGACGGGATGCCGGTCGGCGCCGTCCCGGGCGGTTTCGGCCGGGCCGACGACCAGGGGGAGCCGCGCGAACTGCCGGTGACCGAGATGGTCGAGCAGCCGGCCAAGGTGATGCGGATCGGCAGCATGATCAAGCAGCTGCTGGAGGAGGTCCGGGCGGCTCCCCTCGACGAGGCCAGCCGGGCCAGACTCAAGGACATCCACGCCAGCTCCATCAAGGAGCTCGAACTCGGCCTCGCCCCCGAGCTGGTCGAGGAGTTGGAGCGGCTGTCGCTGCCCTTCACCGAGGACAGCATCCCCACCGAGGCCGAACTGCGGATCGCCCAGGCGCAGCTCGTCGGCTGGCTGGAGGGGCTCTTCCACGGCATCCAGACCGCGCTGTTCGCCCAGCAGATGGCGGCCCGGGCGCAGTTGGAGCAGATGCGGCGCGCCCTGCCGCCCGGCCTGCACGGTGCCGAGCCGGGTGAGGAGGAGGTCGGCCCGGGCCGCGGCATCCGTTCGGGCCCGTACCTCTAGCGGTCGCGTGTCGCAGCTGTTCGGCAACCGCGTTGCAGGCCGGACACAGCTGCGCCCCTGCACCCGATCACGTCGGCGAGAGCCGATACCCTGGGCCCCTGCCGTCGGCCGCCGCGCCGTCGGCGGGGGCCTGCGGCAGCGCGGGCCCGCGCACCGGGCACGCCCGGACGAGACGTGGAAGCAGGGGGACATGAGCGAGGACGGCACCACGGTCGAGGGCCACGCCCTGGGCAACGGTCGGTACGTGCTGCAGCGCCTGCTCGGGCAGGGCGGCATGGCCTCCGTGCACCTGGCGTACGACACGGTGCTGGACCGCCAGGTCGCGGTGAAGACCCTGCACACCGAGCTGGGCCGGGAGGCCTCGTTCAAGGAGCGCTTCCGCCGAGAGGCGCAGGCCGTCGCGCGCCTCCAGCACACCAACATCGTCCAGGTCTACGACAGCGGCGAGGACGTCGCCGCGGACGGCGCCGCCACCCCGTACATCGTCATGGAGTACGTCGAGGGCCAGGCCCTGCGCGACGTGCTGAACGACGCGATCGCGCAGCACGGCGCGATGCCGACCGCCCAGGCGCTGAAGATCACCGCCGCGGTGCTCTCCGCGCTGGAGGCCTCGCACGACCAGGGCCTGGTGCACCGGGACATCAAGCCGGGCAACGTCATGGTCAACACCAAGGGCATCGTCAAGGTGATGGACTTCGGCATCGCCCGCGCGCTGCAGTCCGGCGTCACCTCCATGACGCAGACCGGCATGGTGGTCGGCACCCCGCAGTACCTGTCGCCCGAGCAGGCGCTCGGCAAGAGCGTCGACGCCCGCTCCGACCTGTACTCGGTCGGCTGCATGCTCTTCGAGCTGCTGACCGGCGGCCTGCCGTTCGACGGCGACTCGGCCTTCTCCATCGCGTACAAGCACGTCCAGGAGCCGCCGCCGGCGCCGTCGACGATCAACCGGGCGGTCACGCCCGCGGTCGACGCCCTGGTCGAGCGCGCGCTGCGCAAGGACCCGGCGCACCGCTTCCCGACCGCGGAGGCGATGCGCGAGGAGGTCGAGCGGGTCGAGTCCACCGCGCAGTCCGGCAGCTCGCCGCTGCAGGCCTCCACGCCGCTGGTGATCAGCGAGGGCCCGCGCTCGGTGCACGCCGCGCCGTCGCTGACCAACTTCCCGCAGGTCTCCGGCGACATCCGCACGCCCGCCCCGCAGGTCCAGCAGCCGTACCAGCCGCAGGCCAGCACCCCGCCGCCGTACCCGCAGGTGCAGGCACCGCACACCCCGCAGCCCTTCCCGCAGGCCCCGCACACGCCGCAGCCCTTCCCGCAGGCGCACACCCCGCAGCCGTTCCCGCAGGCCCCGCAGCCGTACCAGACCCCGCGGCCCTTCCCCCAGCAGGCGCACCCGACCGGGCCGATGCCGGCCCAGCCGGGCCCGTTCGTGGCGAAGCCGCAGCCGGGCAACAGCAACGCCGGCTGTTCGACGGCGCTGGTCGTGGTCGGTGTGATCTTCGGCGTGATCGTGCTCGCGGTGATCATCGTGCTGATCGCGGCCGCCCAGGGCGAGAAGAACAAGGGCAGCAGTTACGGCAGCTCGTCCCTGGGGGCCACCGCCTCGGTGGTGCTGGAGCTGCCGCAGGACGGCGCGGAGTAGGCCCTGCGGACGGCGGCCCCGGCCGCGGGTTCCACGGTGACCGCGTCGAAGCGGTAGCGTTTCACAGGACGTAACCGACAGGGCGACTGCGCGCCGAGCGGCCGCCCGGGGCGAGGAGCAATGGCACAGACCGATCGGCCGGGCGACGGCGAGGACGCGGACGTCCAGGCCTCCACCGAGGAGACGACGGGACGGGAGCCGGAGACCGCCGAGACGAAGGTCGTGTCGGGCCCGCCGCTCGGACAGACCCCGGGCCGCGGCACCAAGGCCGTGCTCGGCACGGTCGGCGACGGCAGGTACCGCATCACCGGCCGGCTCGGCCGCGGCGGCATGGCGGAGGTGTTCTCCGCGCAGGACGTCCGGCTCGGCCGGACCGTCGCCGTCAAGCTGCTGCGCGCGGACCTCGCCGAGGACGACATCGCCCGGCTCCGCTTCACGCGCGAGGCGCACGCCGTCGCCGCGCTCAACCACCACTCGATCGTGGCGGTGTACGACACCGGCGAGGAGGTGCTGGACGGCGACTCCACCCCGTACATCGTGATGGAGCTGGTCGAGGGCCGGACGGTCCGCGAGCTCCTGGTGGACGAGGAGGCGCCGCCCGTCGACCAGGCGCTGATCATCATCGCCGGGGTGCTGGAGGCGCTCGCCTACAGCCACAAGCACGGCATCGTGCACCGCGACATCAAGCCCGCCAACGTGATCATCACCAGCAGCGGCGCGGTCAAGGTGATGGACTTCGGCATCGCCCGCGCCCTGACCGGCGCGGCCACCACCATGACCCAGACCGGCATGGTGATGGGCACCCCGCAGTACCTCTCGCCCGAGCAGGCCCTCGGCCGGCCGGTCGACCACCGCTCCGACCTGTACGCGGCCGGCTGCATGCTCTACGAGCTGCTGGCGCTGCGCCCGCCCTTCACCGGCGAGACCCCGCTGTCGGTGGTCTACCAGCACGTCCAGGACAACCCGGTGCCGCCGTCCCGGACCAACGGCCGGGTGCCGGCCGAGCTGGACGACCTGGTGCTGCGCTCGCTGGCCAAGAACCCGGACGACCGCTACCAGACCGCCGACGAGTTCCGGGCGCACGTCCAGCACGCCCTGCGCACCATGCACGGCGCCCAGGGCGTCGGCTACGCGGCCGGTGCCGCTGCCGCGGCGGCCGCCGCGGCCGGGCTGGCCGCCTCCGTCCAGGGCGGCAGCGGCAACGGCCGGCCCGGACCGGAGGGGACGCCCAACGGCGGCACCGCCGTCACCGAGCCGATCGGCCGCACCGACCCGGCGGACCCGACGGCCGCGCTGCCGTTCCAGGTCACCTCGCCCTACCAGACGCCGTCCCGGCCCTACCGGCCGACCGGCGGCGGGCAGGGCTACGGCGGGCAGGGCTACGACGGCGACACCGGCTACGGCGGGGGCGGCGGCCACGACGGCTACGAGCCGGAGGACCGGCGCAGCCCGTGGGGCTGGGTGCTGGGCGTCCTGGCCGTGCTGGTCGCGGCCGGCGTCGGGATCGGGCTGGCCCTCAGCGGCGGCGGGGGCGGCGGCGGGGGCGGAGGCAACACGCCGACCCAGCAGCAGACCCAGACCACCGCTCCCGCGGACACCGGTCAGCCGACCGAGCAGCCGACCTCGGCACCGTCGACGCACTCGCAGACCGGCACGACCCGGCCGACCGAGCCGACCTTCGGCTCGCACTCGCCGACCGGCAGCCCGAGCCCGACGGGCTCGGCCTCGCCGACCGACACGCCGTCGCCGTCGCCGACCCCGACCGAGACCAAGTCGACCCCGACCCCGACCGAGCAGCCGACCTCGGCCCCGCCGACCCCGACCCCGGGCGGCGGGGGGTCGACCGGCCCCGCCGCGCTCACCAACTGACGGGTCGTCCGGTCAGTTGGTGAAGGCGTCCAGGACCTGCTCGTACTCCTGGCACCACCAGCGCAGCTGGCCGGCGGCCGCGGGGAAGAGCGGGTCGGCCCGGTGGTCGCCGCGCTGGTAGTGCCACTGCAGCATCCACAGGTCGTTCAGCCGCTCCCACCAGACCCGGTGGACGGCGGCGGCCAGCTCGCCCGGGCCGGCCGCCGCCCCGGCCCGGTAGGCCCTGCTGTAGGCGCGCACCCGGCAGAGGTCCAGCACGCCGGTCCGGCCGTCGTTGAAGAGCAGGGTGGCGGCCCGGACGGCCTCCTCGGCGGTCGGGTGCAGCCCGAGCTTGTCCCAGTCCAGGACGGCGATGACCGCCCCGCCGCCGTACAGCAGGTTGAGCCCGTGGAAGTCGCCGTGCGTCCAGCCGGTGGGCGGGGCGTCGGCCGGGGCCGGCCGTCGGCCGCGGTGGGCGTCGAGCAGGTCGAGCCGCTCCGCGAGGTGCTCCTCGGCCAGCGCGTCGAAGGGCGTGGCCGGGCGGTGGTGCCCGGCGAGCCTGCGCAGGTCGTCGACCAGGCGCCCGGTCTCCTCCGGATCGGCGGTCAGCCGCCCGGCGGGCTGGCGCACCGGCGCGCAGACCTGCGCCAGGGCGCCGTGCAGCCGGCCGAGCAGCGCGCCGAGGTCCGTGCACTGCGACGGGTCGAGCGCCGTGCCGTGCCGGTGCTCGCCCTCCACCCAGGGGTAGAGGCCGAACAGCCGTCCGCGGTGGGCGACGACGGTGTCCCCGTCGGTGGCGGGCAGCGGGCGGGCCACCGGCAGGCCGCGGGCGTGCAGGGCCGTGGTGGCCCGGTGCTGGGCGGTGATCGCGGTGCGGGAGGCGGTGGCCCGGTCGACGTAGCACTTGAGGAAGTAGCGGCCCTCGGTGGTGGTGACCCGGTAGCCGCGGTTCAGCAGGCCCTCGGCCACCGGCCGGACGGAGACCGCGGGC
Organism: Kitasatospora sp. NPDC093679; assembly: GCF_040683455.1. Classification (NCBI taxonomy): domain Bacteria; kingdom Bacillati; phylum Actinomycetota; class Actinomycetes; order Kitasatosporales; family Streptomycetaceae; genus Kitasatospora; species Kitasatospora sp. NPDC093679. The sequence continues at coordinate 53,862 of NZ_JBFBDW010000044.1, read as the reverse complement.
GCGGTGCCGAAGCGGCGCAGGACGCCCGTCAGGGCGGCGTGCGCGACGGGCGGGCTCAAGGTCCCCACGGGCGGGGCGGAGAGGTCGGGGCGGGCCGGTGCGGCGGCGGGCCGGTGCGGCCGGGCGCGGCGGGCGGGGGGAAGGAGGAGGGACGGGGTGCCGTCCCCGCGGAGATCGGGCGGGGAGGCCGGGCCGGTAATCACGGAAGGAGCGTAATGAGGTCGTGAAGGTGTGGTTGACAGATCGTCAACCTTCTGATCTCGCACCGGGAGGGAGGTTCCGGGCCACGTACGCGGCGGCCTGCGTGCGCCTTTCCATGCCCATCTTGGCGAGCAGGCTGGAGACGTAGTTCTTCACCGTCTTCTCGGCCAGGTGGAGTTCATTGCCGATCTGCCGATTGGTCATCCCCTCGCCGATCAGGTCGAGGATCCGGCGCTCCTGCCGGGTGAGCTGCGCGAGCCGCTCGTCCTCCTTGCCGCCGCCCTCGCGCAGCCGCTCCAGGACGCGGCTGGTGGCCACCGGGTCGAGCAGCGAGCGGCCGGCCGCGACGTCCCGGACGGCGGTGATCAGGTCGGTGCCCCGGATCGCCTTCAGCACGTACCCGGAGGCGCCCGCCATGATCGAGTCGAACAGCGCCTCGTCGTCCGAGAACGAGGTCAGCATCAGGCAGCGCACCCCGGGCACCCGGGAGCGGACCTCCCGGCAGACCTCCACCCCGTTGCCGTCCGGCAGCCGGACGTCGAGCACCGCCACGTCCGGTTCGACCGCCGGGATCCGGGCGAGCGCCTCGGCGGCCGTTCCGGCCTCGCCGACCACCTCGATGTCCGCCTCGGTGGACAGCAGGTCGTGCACGCCGCGCCGCACGACTTCGTGGTCGTCGAGGAGGAATACCCTAATATGTCCGTTTCCTGTCATGAGGGAATCCTTCCACGCCACCGTGTCGAAATCCCTGCTCCCGGCCGCTCCCCGGGGGACAGCCGGGAACGGGAGACACCGAATCGATGCCCGTTACCCCCTTACGCGGAGAGCTTTGCCCGGATACCGTGCGCTGGTGTCCTGACGGCCACCGAGTCGAGACCCGCACCACACCGGCGGTTCTCGGACAGGAACAAGTAGGACGTCCTAGCGCAAGCGCGCCAAGGGGCGCCGCTGGGTAACGTTCTCGTGAGGGACGCCGTCGGAGAAGGATCACCACCTGCCGAGCAGCCGGTGCGCACACCCAGCGCGCTTTGCCCGGAGGTGACCGGACCGGTCACCGGCGACCCCGGGCGGCCGGACAGACCGAGGAGTGAACGTGACCGTCAAAAGCACGGCGAGGGCGCGCAAGAAGGCCGCCCCCGGCGTCCCTGACAACCTCCGCGCAGGCACGGGCGCCGCGCCGGAGCTCGTCCAGCTGCTCACGCCGGAGGGCGACCGGGTCGAGCACCCGGACTTCCCCCTGGTGACCAGCCCCGAGGAGCTCCGCGCGCTCTACCGCGACCTGGTGCTGGTCCGGCGGTTCGACGCCGAGGCCACCTCGCTGCAGCGCCAGGGCGAGCTGGGCCTGTGGGCGTCGCTGCTCGGCCAGGAGGCTGCGCAGGTCGGCTCCGGCCGTGCGATGCGCCCCGGCGACTACGCCTTCCCGACGTACCGCGAGCACGGCGTGGCCTGGTGCCGCGACGTCGACCCGCTGAACCTGCTCGGCATGTTCCGCGGCGTGAACCACGGCGGCTGGGACCCGAACGAGAAGAACTTCCACCTCTACACCATCGTGATCGGCGCGCAGACCCTGCACGCCACCGGGTACGCGATGGGCATCACCAAGGACGGCGCGGACGACGCGGTGATCGCCTACTTCGGCGACGGCGCCTCCAGCCAGGGCGACGTCAACGAGGCCTTCACCTTCGCCTCGGTCTACAACTCGCCGGTGGTCTTCTTCTGCCAGAACAACCAGTGGGCGATCTCCGAGCCGACCACCAACCAGACCCGCATCCCGCTCTACCGCCGCGCCTCCGGCTTCGGCTTCCCGGGCGTGCGGGTGGACGGCAACGACGTGCTCGCCTGCCTCGCGGTGACCCGCTGGGCGCTCGACCACGCCCGCACCGGCAACGGTCCCGTGCTCGTCGAGGCGTTCACCTACCGCATGGGCGCCCACACCACCTCCGACGACCCGACCCGTTACCGGGGCTCCGAGGAGACCGAGGCCTGGAAGGCCAAGGACCCGATCACCCGCCTCAAGGCCCACCTGGAGAAGGAGGGCCTCGCCGACGACGCGTTCTTCGCCGGCGTCGAGGCCGAGAGCGACGCGCTCGGCCTCCGGGTCCGCGAGGGCGTGCGCTCCATGCCCGACCCGGACCCCACCCTGATCTTCGACCACGTCTATGCGGAACCGCACGCGCTGGTGGACGAGGAGCGGGCCGAGTACGTGGCCTACGCGGCCTCCTTCGAGGGCGGGGAGCAGAACTGATGGCAGAGCGACTCAGCATCGCGAAGGCGCTCAACGACGCGCTCCGCAAGTCGCTGGAGAACGACCCGAAGACCCTCCTCATGGGAGAGGACATCGGCAAGCTCGGCGGCGTCTTCAGAATCACCGACGGCCTGCAGAAGGACTTCGGCGAGGACCGGGTCATCGACAGCCCGCTCGCCGAGTCCGGCATCATGGGCACCGCGATCGGCCTCGCGCTGCGCGGCTACCGCCCGGTGGTGGAGATCCAGTTCGACGGCTTCGTCTACCCGGCCTTCGACCAGATCGTCTCCCAGCTCGCCAAGATGCACGCCCGCTCGCTCGGGCACGTCAAGCTCCCGATCACCGTCCGCATGCCGTACGGCGGCGGCATCGGCGCCGTCGAGCACCACAGCGAGTCGCACGAGGCCTACTTCGCGCACACCGCGGGCCTCAAGGTGGTCACCCCGTCCAACGCGCACGACGCGCACTGGATGCTGCGCGAGGCGATCGCCTCGGACGACCCGGTGATCTTCCTGGAGCCCAAGCGCCGCTACTGGGACAAGGGCGAGGTCGGCGACAGCTCCGACCTGGCGCTGCACTCCGCGCGGATCGTCCGCCCGGGCACCGACGCGACCCTGATCGCGTACGGCCCGATGGTCAAGGTCTGCCAGGAGGCCGCCGCGGCCGCCCAGGAGGACGGCCGCAACCTGGAGGTCGTCGACCTCCGCTCGCTCACCCCGGTCGACTTCGCCACCCTCGAGGAGTCGGTGAAGCGCACCGGCCGCGGCATCGTCGTCCACGAGGCGCCGGTCTTCCTGGGCATGGGCGCCGAGCTGGCCGCCCGGCTCACCGAGAAGTGCTTCTACCACCTGGAGGCGCCGGTCCTGCGCGTCGGCGGCTACTACGCGCCGTACCCGCCGTCCCGGGTCGAGGAGTCCTTCCTGCCCGACCTCGACCGTGTGCTCGACGCCGTCGACCGCGCGCTCGCGTACTGAGAGGAGCGACGCACATGACCACCGAAGTCCGCGCGCTCCGCGAGTTCAAGATGCCCGACGTCGGCGAGGGGCTGACCGAGGCCGAGATCCTCTCCTGGTACGTCAAGCCGGGCGACACCGTCACCGACGGACAGGTCGTCTGCGAGGTCGAGACGGCCAAGGCCGCCGTCGAGCTGCCGATCCCGTTCACCGGTGTCGTCGAGCAGCTGTTCTTCCCCGAGGGCTCCACCGTCGACGTCGGCACCGCGATCATCGCGGTGGCGGTCGAGGGTGCCGCCCCGGCGGTGGCCGCGCCGGCCGCCGCTGCCGCCCCCGCACCGGCCGCCCCGGCCGAGGCGGAGGAGGTGCCCGAGCGGCGCGAGGTGCTGGTCGGCTACGGTCCGCGCACCGGCGGCACCCAGCGCCGGGCCCGCCGGACCGCCGTACCGGCGGCCGCCGCTCCGGTTTCACGTGAAACACCGCCCGTCCCGGCGGCGCCGATCGCCCCGGCGGCACCCGTCGCCGTCCCGGTGCCGGTGCCCGCGCAGGGGGGGGAGCGGCCGCTGGCCAAGCCCCCGGTGCGCAAGCTGGCCAAGGACCTCGGCGTCGACCTCCGCACGGTCGTCCCGACCGGCCCGGACGGCGTGATCACCCGCGAGGACGTGCACGCGGCCGTCGCACCGGCCCCCGCGGAGGCCGCCCCGGCCGCCGCAGCCGTCCCGGCCCCGCAGGCCGCGCCGGCCGCCGCCCCCGTGGCGAGCGGTGCGGGCGACGTGCGGGTGCCGATCAAGGGCGTCCGCAAGGCCACCGCGGCCGCCATGGTCTCCTCGGCCTTCACCGCGCCGCACGTCACCGAGTTCGTCCAGATCGACGTGACCCGCACGATGAAGCTGGTCCGCAAGCTCAAGGAGACCGGCGAGCTCGGCCGGGACGTCCGCGTCTCGCCGCTGCTGCTGGTCGCCAAGGCGCTGCTCACCGCGGTGAAGCGGCACCCGGAGATCAACGCCGCCTGGGACGAGGCCGCCCAGGAGATCGTGATCAAGGGGCAGGTCAACCTCGGCATCGCCGCGGCCACGCCGCGCGGCCTGATCGTCCCGAACATCAAGGACGCCGGCGGCAAGACGCTGACCCAGCTGGCCCTCTCGCTCGGCGAGCTGGTCGACACCGCGCGCGAGGGCAAGACCTCGCCCGCGGACATGCAGGGCGGCTCGATCACCATCACCAACGTCGGCGTCTTCGGCGTCGACACCGGCACCCCGATCCTCAACCCGGGCGAGGCCGCCATCCTCGCCTTCGGCGCGGTCCGGGAGATGCCCTGGGTGCACAAGGGCAAGGTGGTGCCCCGTCAGGTCACCACGCTGGCGCTCTCCTTCGACCACCGTCTGGTCGACGGCGAGCTCGGCTCCAAGGTCCTCGCGGACATCGCCGCGATCCTGGAGCGCCCGAAGCGGCTCATCACCTGGGCCTGATCCCCGGTGAACGCCGCCGGCCCCGTCCCCTCGAGGGGACGGGGCCGGCGGCGTTCCCGGGCCGGTCAGCGGCGGGCGAGGCGCTTCACGGCGAGCAGCACCCCGCCGCCGAGGGCGAGCAGCACCCCGCCGGAGGCGAACAGGAAGGCGGTGGCCGAGGACGGGCCGGTCTGCGCCAGCTCGGTGGCCGGGGCGGCGGGCGCGGTGGTGGCCCGGGCGGTCGTGGGGGCCGTGGTCGCGGCGGCCGGCAGGGCGGCCCGGACGGGGGCGGCCGCGGTGGTGGCGGACGCGGCGCGGGTGGGCGCGGGCGCGGTGGTGGCGGGCTTCGTACGGGTGGGCGTGGCGGTCGGGGTGGTCGGCGCGGGGTGCTTCACCGCCAGGGTGATGCGGTCGTTGCTGCCCTGGCCGCTGAACAGGTCGAGGGTGCGGATCTGCGCCGGGGTGCCGGCGAGCACGGTCAGCCGGAACGTGTAGCGGTGCGCGCGGCCCGCCGCCACCGGCTCCGCCAGGGAGGCGGTGTTCGCCACCAGGGTGGGGTCGCAGGAGTGCCGCAGCGACAGCCGCTTCCACCGGCCGTGGAACTTCACCTCGACCTTCACGTTCTCGGGCTGCAGGTTGACCAGCCGGTCGGTGCCGGGCACCGGCTCGGAGGCGAACAGCGCGAAGGAGGGGGCCAGCGCCGGGATCGCCGCGCCGGTGTCGTTGTACTGCTCCATGCCGATCTCCACCGGGGCGCCGCCGGCGGTGACGCCCGCTGGTGCCGGGAGGAACGCGCTGGAGCCGCCGTGGCTCACCTGCGGCGCGGTGGCGGTGGCCGAAGGCGCCGGCTCGTCGCCGCAGGCCCAGGCGGCGGTGCCGCCGGTCAGCACGGGCAGACCGACGCCGACCGCGACGGCGGCGGCGGTGATGACGGCGGCGTTGCGGACAAAACGGGAGATAACGGGCGTGCGCATGACTGGTCCCCCCAGGGCGGTGTGCTGACGGTGTGTGGGTGAAGGTGTCCGGTGCATCGGCCCCCCGGCCGTTGCCCGCCGGTCCTGCTCTCCGTGCCTTCACTCTGATGGACGTGCATCCGACCCGGGGGTTGCAGGTGGTTCCGGGAAATTCTTTCCGGGCCCCCGGAGTCCCTCGGCGATACTGCTCCCATGTCCGATCGTCAGACCGCGGTGAAGGCCGCCCGCAGCGCCCCCGACCTGCCCGAGCCCCGGCCCTCGCTGCGGCACGACGTCTCGGTGCCGGCCCTGCTGGCCGGTCTGGTCTGCATCGCCGTCTCCTTCTCCGGCCCGCTGGTGGTGGTGCTCGCCGCCGCCTCCGCCGGGCACCTGGACCCGGCGCACACCGCCTCCTGGATCTGGGCGGTGTCGATCGGCAGCGGCCTGACCTGCCTGCTGCTCAGCTGGTGGACGCGGACCCCGGTGATCACCGCCTGGTCCACCCCCGGCGCGGCCCTGCTGGTCGGCAGCCTCGGCGCCCATCCCTACCGGGAGTCGGTGGGCGCCTTCCTGCTCTCCTCGGTCGCCGTGGCCGTGCTCGGCGCCACCGGCCTGTTCGGCCGGCTCGTGCGCGCGATCCCGGTCGGCATCGTCAACGCGATGCTGGCCGGCATCCTGTTCACCTTCGGCGCCGGGATCTTCACCGAGCTGAGGAGCGCCCCCGTCCTGGTGCTCGGCACCTTCGCCGCCTTCCTGATCGCCAAGCGGTGGCTGCCGCGGTACGCCGTCCCGCTGGCGCTGCTGGCGGGTGCGGCGCTCGCCGCGGCCACCGTCGGGCTGCCGCTGCACTTCGGGTCGGGCGGGCCAACCCGGCCGGTGCTCACCGTGCCGGCCTTCTCCTGGTCCGCGACCGTCGGCCTGGCACTGCCGCTCACCATCGTCGCGCTGGCCTCGCAGAACGCCCCGGGCCTCGGCATCATGCGGGCCTCCGGCTACCGGCCGGACGACCGGATGCTGGTGGGGGCCACCGGCGCGGTCTCCGTGCTGCTGGCGCCGTTCGGCTCGCCGGGCGTCAACCTGGCCGCCATCACCGCCGCGATCTGCACCAGCGAGGAGAGCCACCCCGACCCGCGGCGGCGCTACGTCGCCGGGATGTCCGCCGGCGTCCTCTACCTCCTGGTGGGCAGCTTCGGCGGGGTGCTGGTCGGCCTGTTCACCGGGCTGCCGCACGTCCTGATCGCGGTGATCGCCGGGGTCGCGCTGCTCGCCTCCTTCCAGGGCAGCCTGGCCGGCGCGGTCGCCGACGAGCAGGGCCGGGACGGCGCCGTGGTGACCTTCCTGGCGACCGCCTCGGGCATGACGCTGTTCGGCATCGGTGCGGCGTTCTGGGGACTGCTGCTCGGCGTCGCCACCCATCTCGTGCTGCACCGCCGCAGAGCCTGAAAACCGTTCTCCCATTCCCGCGGTATTCCATCGGGATCACGTCGAATGCCCGCATTCAGGGTTCGTGGACGCCGTGCGCGTGATCCGGTGGACCGGACGGCCGAACCCGGGGTGCGATCTTGCCGGTGATGTGCTCGCGGAACTTCCCCGAACGGCCGAATTCCGTGCGGGTACGGGCAGTTCGGCACGAAATTCACGGGCCGCGGATCGCATGGCGGAGCGGGTCGCGCGGGTAGGCTGAGGCGGCTCGATCCGGATGCGGTGGGGAATTCGGAATCACCCGCTCCGGTGCACGTGAATTCCTCCGACGAGCAGCGGCGATGGCTGGTGACATGGCAGTGGGCGATCTGATCCGGGATGCGGAGCGCGAATTCGAGGGGGAGGAGGAGACCGCCGCCGCCGAGGCGGTCGGATCCGGCCGCTCGCGGCTGGTGCGGCGCCGCCGCGCCCTGCTGGCGATCGCGGCCTCCGCCGCGCTGGTCGCCTGCGGCGGCCTGGGCGCCGCCGGGCTCGTCAAGTCGCCCGCCGAGCGGGCGGCCGACACCGCCCCGCCGCCCGGCACGCTGCTCACCGCCGAGGCCGAGACGAAGGTGCTGACGCGTGCCACCGTCACCCGCGGCCAGGTCTACCCGCCCACCCGCTACGACGTCACCCCCGCCACGTCCTCCCCGGACATCACGCAGCTGTACGTGTCCGCGCTGGCGGTGAAGGCGGGCGACGCGGTCGCCAACGGCCGGCTGCTCGCGGAGGTCTCCGGCCGGCCGCTGTTCGTCCTCAAGGGCGCGGTGCCCGCCTACCGGGACCTCAAGCCGGGAGCCAACGGGTCCGACGTGGCCCAGCTGCAGGCCGCACTGGCCGACCTCGGCCACGGGCGCGGCTCGGACGCCGAGGGGGAGTACGGCCCGGGCACCGCGCAGGCCGTCACCGACTTCTACCGGCAGCTCGGCCACCCCGCACCCACCGCGGGCGCGGCCGCCGAACAGGCCGTGGACGCCGCGAAGCGCGCCGTGGAGGCGGACCAGCGGACGGTCGACGACCTGAAGGCCCGGCAGGGGCCGGCTGCGGCCCCGCCGTCGGGCGCGCCCTCCGCCGCCCCGGCCGACCAGGGCGTCCTGCCCGGCCTCGCCGCCCAGCTCGACGAGGCCGAGCGGCGGCTGTCCGACGACAGGGCGGCGCTGGCCCGGGCGCAGGCGGCCGACGGGCCGGTGGTGCCCGCCGGGGAGGTGGTCTTCCTGCCCGTGCTGCCGGCCGCCGTGACGGCCGTGAACGCAACCGTCGGCGCCCCGGTCGCAGGTCCGCTGCTCTCGCTGACCAGCGGCGACCTGGTCGTCACCGGCCAGCTCACCCCCGGCCAGGCGCCCGGGATCACCCCGGGCATGGCGGTGGAGATCCTCTCGGAGAGCACCGGCACGGTGGTGCGGGGCGAGGTCGCCGAGCTGGGCCCGCAGACCACCGCGCCGCCGGCGGGCCGGGTGATCGCGATCGGCGGCGCCGCCGCCCCGGCCGGTTCCGGCACCGGCGGCGGGTCCGCCGGCGCCGCAGCTGCCGCCCCGGCGGCGCCGGCCGCCCCGCCCGCGGCCGCCTACGTACCGCTGAGGATCACTCCCACCGAGCCGCTGCCCGCCGCCCTCGGCGGCCAGAACGTCCGCATCACCGTCCGGCGCAGCGCCACCGCCCGGCCGGTGCTGTGCGTGCCGGTCGCCGCCGTGTACACCGACGCCACCGGGCGGACGGCGGTCACCCGGATCGGCTCCACGGGCCGCCGGGTCACCGTTCCGGTGACCACCGGGGTGAACGCCGACGGGTACGTGGCCGTCACCCCCGTGCAGGCCGCGCAGCTGCAGCCGGGCGACCAGGTGGTGGTCGGCCGGTGAGCGAGGTGATCCGACTGGAGGGCGTGGGCCGCAGCTTCGCCGGGCCGCCGCCGGTCACCGCACTGCACCCCTGCGACCTGTCCGTGCGACGCGGCGAGTTCGTGGCGGTGACCGGCCCGTCCGGCTCGGGCAAGTCCACCCTGCTCCACCTGCTGGGGCTGCTCGACACCCCGACCACCGGCCGGTACGAGCTGGACGGCATCGACACCGGGAGCCTCCGCGACCGGGACCGTTCCGCCCTCCGCGGCCGCCGGATCGGCTTCGTCTTCCAGTCCTTCCAGCTCCTGCCGCACCGCACCGCCGAGGAGAACGTGCAGCTCGCCCAGGTCTACAACCGCGTCCCCCGGGAGCAGCGCCGGACGGCCGCCCGGGAGGCGCTGCACCTGGTCGGCCTCGGCCACCGGGTGGAGGCGCTGCCCACCACGCTGTCCGGCGGCGAGCGGCAGCGGGTCGCCGTCGCCCGCGCCCTGGTCAACCGGCCGGACCTGCTGCTCTGCGACGAACCCACCGGCAACCTGGACTCCGCGAGCGCGGGCGCCGTGCTGGAGCGGTTCGAGCGGCTCAACGACGAGGGCTACACCCTGGTGATGATCACCCATGATCCCGCGGTGGCCGCCCGGGCCCGCCGGGTGGTCCGGATCGCGGACGGCCGCCTGACCGAGCCGGCGGCCGTCCGATGACCGCCTCCGGGCCGGTCGGGCCGCTCTCCCGGCTCGGGCCGCGCGACCTGGCGGCCGAGGCCCTGGCGGGCGTGCTCCAGCGTCCCGGCCGCTCGGCGCTGACCATGCTGGGCACGGTGCTCGGCATCGGTGCGTTCGTCGCGGTGCTCGGTCTGACGGCCACCGCCTCCGGGCAGATCGGCGCCGGGTTCGACCTGGCGCGGGCGACCACGGTGACCGTCACCGACCACCCCGTGACGGACGGCGTCCCGCCCGGCGCCAACCCGCCGAGCGGCTTCCCCGCCGACTCCGACGCCCGGGCCGGCCGGATCGACGGCGTCACCGCGGCCGGCCTGTGGTGGCGGATCCCCTCGGACGACCTGCGGATCTCGGCCGCCCCCGAGACCGGGCCGGGCGTCCAGGGGCTCTCCCTGTTCGCCGCCACCCCCGGCGCCGTCGCCGCGGCGCACCCGACGCTGGCCGCCGGGGTGACCCTCGACCCGTACGCGCAGCGGGCCGCGCTGCCGGTGGTGCTGCTGAGCCGGACGGCGGCGGCCAGGCTCGGGGTGACCCGGCTGGACGCCCAGCCCGCGATCTTCATCCAGGGCCTGCCGTACACCGTGATCGGCGTCTACGACCGGGTCGAACGGCTGCCGGACACCATGCTCGGCATGATCGTCCCCGGGTCCACCGCGCTGGAGCGCTTCGGCAACCCCGGCACGGCCGACGACGAGGCCGCGCACCTGATCGCCGCCACCCGGGTCGGTGCCGCCGACGTGGTCGCCGGCCAGCTGGCGGTGGCCCTGCGCCCGGACGCCCCGGACCTGCTCACCGTCACCGCGCCGCCGGACCCGCACGGCCTGCGCGACCGGGTCACCTCCGACCTCACCGGCCTCTTCCTGGCGCTGGCCGCGATCTGCCTGGTGGTGGGGGCGGTCGGGATCGCCAACACCACCCTCGTCGCCGTCCTCGAACGCACCCCCGAGATCGGCCTGCGCCGTTCGCTCGGCGCCCGCACCCGGCACATCGCCGCGCAGTTCCTCACCGAGTCGACGGCGCTCGGCACCCTCGGCGGGCTGATCGGCACCTGCCTGGGGGTGCTCACCGTGCTCGCGGTGGCCGCCTCCCGGGACTGGACGGCCGTCCTGCAGCCCTGGGCCACCCTGCCGGCGCCGCTGATCGGCTCCGCGGTCGGCCTGCTCGCCGGGCTCTACCCGGCCGTCCGGGCCGCCCGGACCGACCCGCTCACCGCGCTCCGCGGCGGCTGACCGGGGCCCGCGCCGGCGCTGATCAGCAGGTTCTGGAGACGGTTCGCCGCCGGTGGCCAGTCGACACGCCGTTACGGCATTGGGCCGGTCCGGCGAACTTCGGATGCGTCCGGTCGGCCGGGCGTGTCGCGAGGGGTACGTCTGTGCGACCACCACCCGGTCCCCCACCGGGTGACCGGAGCCCGGAGGACGCACCCGCATGCCGCCTGGCAACCCTGGCCGGATCGTCCGGAGTCTGGCCGCGCTCGTGCTGATGTCGGCCGCCGTGCTGCCCGCGGCGCTCGAGGTCGCGGCCCCCGCTCCGTCCGCGGTGATAGGGCCGCCCGCCGGCCCCCTCACCGACCGCGGTGCGCCGCCCGCCCAGAACCGGATCGACCTCCGGGCACCCGGTGCCGCCCCCAGCATCGACATCCGGCGCGCCGGCGACCCGGCCAACCGGATCACCCTGGTGCTGCTCGGCGACGGCTACACCGCGGCCCAGCAGCCGCTCTTCCGGGAACAGGCCGACCGGGCCTGGCGGGCCCTGATGGAGATCGAGCCGTTCCGCACCTACCAGAACTTCTTCAACATACGGAGGGTCGAGGTGGTCTCCCCGGTCGCCGGCATAGCCGAGGCCGAGGACGGCCGACCCACCGACACCCCGCTGGGCATGCACTTCTGGTGCGAGGGCACCGCCCGGCTGCTCTGCGCCGACGAGTCCGCGACCGCCCGCTACGCCGGCGAGGACGCCGGACCGCAGTTCCTGATAGCGCTCGCCAACTCCGAGGAGTACGGCGGCGCGGGCGGCACCGGCGTCACCACCCTGGCCGGCGGCAGCCCCGACGCCGGCCGGATCATCCAGCACGAGATCGGCCACACCGTCGGCGACCTCGGTGACGAGTACGACAGCGCCCCCGACGACCCCGACTACGCCAACCTCTCGGCCGTCGACGCCGACGAGATGCTGCGGACCCACACCAAGTGGTGGCGCTGGCTCGGCGCCACCTCGCCGGACGGCGGCGGCGTGGTGGGCGCCTACCGCAGTGCCAACGGCCTCTACCGGCCCACCGCCGACTCCGTGATGCGCACCCTCGGCGGGCAGTACAACCTGCCCTCGCGCGAGGCGATCGTCGAACAGATCTACCGCCGGGTGAAGCCGCTGGACGGCGCCTCGCCCACGCCCGGCGTGGTCACCGGGCGGCCGAGGCTCCAGGTGAGCGCGGTGCCCCTGGAGGGGACGCGCCAGCTGGCCGTCGAATGGACGGTGAACGGGCGGCGGGTGGCGGCTCCCGGCGGCACCTGGCTGGACACCGCCGGCCTGACGCTCGCACCCGGCGCCCGTGCCACCGTCACCGCGACCGTCCGCGACACCACCGACTGGGTGCGCGACGAGGCGTTCCGGGACCGCTTCATGACCCGCACGGTGAGCTGGACGCTGACCGGCTGACCGGCGTGCTGGTGGCGGTCCGTGGTGCGTTCGGGGATGTCCGTGGTGCGTCCGCGGCGCGGACCCGGTTCGTACCCTGCCGGATTGATCCGGTCATGGGATGACTAGGCTCAGGGGCCATGAGCGCGGACCCCGTCGGCACCACCCGTCCCCCGTCCCCCCTCGTCCCGCCGCAGCCCCTCGTCCGTCCCGTCCCGCCCGGCGGCCGTGCCGCCTGGGCGGCCTGGGCCGTCGGCGCCTCGGTCTACCTCCTGGCGGTCGTCCACCGCACCAGCCTCGGCGTCGCCGGCCTCGACGCCGCCGCCCGCTTCGGGATCGGCGCCTCCGCCCTCTCCACCTTCGCCATCCTCCAGGTGCTGGTCTACGCCGCCATGCAGATCCCGGTCGGCCTGCTCGTGGACCGCCAGGGCGCCCGGCGGGTGCTGCTGCTGGGCGTCCTGCTGATGAGCACCGGGCAGCTGGCCTTCGCCTTCGCCACCTCCTTCGGCCCGGCCCTCGCCTCCCGGGCCGTGCTCGGCTGCGGCGACGCCATGACCTTCATCAGCGTGCTCCGGATCGCCGCGCACTGGTTCCCGGCCGCCCGCAACCCGCTGATCGCCCAGCTCACCGGCCTGGTCGGGGTCGGCGGCAACCTGGTCACCACGGTCGTCCTCGCCCGGGCCCTGCACGAACAGGGCTGGACGGCCACCTTCGCCGCCATCGCCCTGGCCGGCGCCGGGATCTTCGCGCTCGTCGGGCTCGTCCTGCGGGAGGGACCCGGGCACGACCGCCGGACCCGCCGCAGCAGCCCCGCCCCCGCCACGTCCGTCGGCCGACAGATCCGGGACGCCTGGGCCGAACCCGGCACCCGGCTGGGGCTGTGGGTGCACTTCACCACCGCCTTCCCCGCCAGCGCCTTCGGCCTGCTCTGGGGCATGCCCTACCTGGTCGAGGGCCAGGGCATGAGCCGCACCGCCGCCGGCGGGATGCTCACCCTGCTGGTGGTCAGCAACATGGCCTTCGCGCTGCTCTTCGGCCGGACGGTCTCCCGCAGCCCGCGCAGCCGGATGCCGCTCACCCTCGCGGTGATCACCGCCACCGCGCTCTGCTGGGCCGCCGCCCTCGGCTGGCCCGGCGGACGACCGCCGTTCTGGCTGCTGGTGGTGCTGATCACCGTCATGGGCAGCAACGGCCCCGCCTCACTGGTCGGCCTCGACTACGCCCGCTCCCACAACCCCGCCGAACGGCTCGGCACCGCCTCCGGCATCGCCAACATGGGCGGCTTCGTCGGCGCCGTCGTCACCCTGCTCGGCATCGGCGTCCTCCTCGACACCCTCGCCGGCGCCGACGGCACCCACTCCGCCGAGGCCTACCGCTGGGCCTTCTGCTGGCTGTACGTGCCGCTGGCGGTCGGCACCGCGATGATCCTCCGCCTCCGCCGCAGGGCGGGGCACTGAGAGAACGCCAATACCCTCGCCTCAGGCGAGGATATTGGCCGTTTCCGCAGGTCAGAAACCCTGACTTCGGCTGAGGGTCACCACTCAGGCCTCGCCGATCTCCCGGAGCAGGTCCGCGATGTCGAGCGGCGCCCCCGAGAAGGTGACCCGGCCGAGCTCGCACCGGACGGTGCCGCCCGGGTGGTTGCGGCGGCCGGTCTCGGCCAGGTGCCGGATCAACTCGACCAGCTTCAGCCGCGGGCAGCGCGGCAGCACCACGCTCCCGCGGATCCCGACCCGCTCCACGCTCGGACAGCTGTAGTACGGGCCGAAGGGCGGCCCGCTGTCCTCGCCACGGCCCGGCATCCTGAACTCCATCTCGCCGTGCCGGCAGTGCACCGTGCCGTCCGAGCGGACGTGGGCGCCGATGCCGTCACCCCGCGTGACGTCGGTGATGATCTCCACCTGCTCCCCGACCGCCTCGGCCAGGGTCTCGGCCATCCGCGCCCGATGGTGACCGAGGTCGAAGTCACCGCGCCTGATCGATGGCAGCAGCTCCCCGGTGATCCACTCCTGAAAGGGCTGGGCGGCCGGCTTGGCGGACCGCAGGATCAGCCGGTACAGGCCGGCTTCGTCCACTACACCGACCACTGGGTTGCCGCGTCCATAGGGTTTTCCACCTGCAGAAACGTCATTACCCTCAGCCGGGCTGAGGGTAATCACCCGAAGGTCTACCCGCCGGACGCGGACGCTGTCGAGGCTCCTCACGGCCTCGCTCGGGTTGGTCAACCCGAGGATCCTGCACACGTCCGCGGTGACGAACCACGGCTCCCCGTCGATCATCACCACCCTGATCGGCTGCCCCGTGATCGGGAAGCTCGACGGCACCAACACCATGTCGGTCTCGTCGCGCATACCGCCCCTCCTTCACTCTCGGTGATGGGTTCTGCACACATCAACGAGTCCGAACGCATGATGTGGCGGTCGGCAGGCGTCGTACGGGGGTACGAGGGCGTGCGCCACCCGCGCGCGGGGGCGTGCGCCAGGGGCGGCCCCGAAAGGGCCGGGGCGGGGGGTGTCAGGGGGTCAGGGCGAAGTGGGCCAGGATGCGGGCGGCGAGTTCGGTGTCGCCGTCGACGCGGACGGCGTGCGCGGCGATCTCGGGGCGGACCCGGCCGCAGGCGAGCCGGAGGTAGGTCTCCCAGTCCAGGTGGAACTGGACGTCGGGGGCGAGGCCGACGGAGGTGTCCACGCTGCCGTGGCCGACGGCGTTGACCCGGACGGTGCGCAGGAACTCCAGCGGGCCGCTGACGTCGAAGACCACCGTGGTGCCGGCCGGTGCGCCGGCGAGCTTGGCGACCACCTTGGGCAGCCCCTGGACCAGGTAGTCGCGGGCGACCACCGCGCCGGGGGAGTCCAGGTTGCCGGGCACCCGCAGGGCACGGCGCAGGTCCTGCTCGTGCACCCAGACGTCGAAGGCGCGGTTGCGCAGCAGTTCGGTGTAGCTGATGTCCCGGGAGAGCGGGCCGGCCGGCCAGCGGACGAGGTCCTCCGGCTGCTGGCGGGCGTTGCGCAGGGCACGCGAGCGGCGGATGACCGTGTACTCCAGCTCGCTGGTGATCTCCACCGGCGTGTGGCAGCGGCGCTTGTCGACCGGCAGCTCGACGTAGCGGGCGAACTCGCTGGTGACGTGCCGCAGGTCGCGGGGGAGGGAGTGGATCGGCCGGGGGTCGCCGAGCAGCTCCGACTCGACGGCGATGATGTGCGAGACGATGTCGCGGACCGACCAGCCGGGGCATTCGGTGGGCCGGTTCCAGGAGTCGGTCGGCAGCGGGGCCAGCAGCTCGGCCACGGACTCGATGGACTGCGTCCACGCGTCGGTGTAAGCCTGCACGGTCTGGTTGTCCGTCACGGGTATCTCCGGCCCTCCGTCAGCTTCCAACACGCCCCGCCGGCCGCCGCCGGGACCTGGGGGCGCAAGCGCTACCCGCACGTTACGCTGTCGGGTCACAGCAGGGCAGCGCTTTCGGGTGATGATCGTAGGACTCTTGCCGTGGACGGTGGTACTGTGCGCGCTTCATTGATCCAACTCGCGGTCTCCGATTCCGAGCCGCCCGCCGAGCGGCGGTCCCGCGCCGCGGCGCTGGTCAGGGCCCAGGAGGGCGCGGACCTGGTGGTGCTGCCGGAGCTGTGGGCGCTCGGCGGCTTCGCCTACGAGGCGTGGGCGACCGGGGCCGAGCCCCTGGACGGACCCACCGCCGAGGCCATGTCGGCGGCCGCCCGGGCGACCCGGGTGTGGCTGCACGCCGGTTCGATCGTCGAACGCGATCCGGACGGTCCGATCTACAACACCTCGCTGCTGTTCGCGCCGGACGGCACCCTCACCCACACCTACCGGAAGATCCACCGCTTCGGCTTCGACAGCGGTGAG
This sequence comes from Kitasatospora sp. NPDC093679, assembly GCF_040683455.1. Lineage (NCBI taxonomy): Bacteria > Bacillati > Actinomycetota > Actinomycetes > Kitasatosporales > Streptomycetaceae > Kitasatospora > Kitasatospora sp. NPDC093679. The sequence continues at coordinate 37,546 of NZ_JBFBDW010000044.1, read as the reverse complement.
GCGGTCGCGATGGGTGCGGGCCAGGAGATCGTCACCGCTGCCACCGACCTCGGCCGGCTCGGCCTCGCCACCTGCTACGACCTGCGCTTCCCCGAGCTGTTCCGGGCCCTGCTGGACGACGGCGCCGAGCTGCTCGTGGTGCCGGCCGCGTGGCCGGAGCGCCGCCGCGAGCACTGGACGCTGCTGGCCCGTGCCCGGGCCGTCGAGGAGCAGGCGTTCGTGCTGGCCTGCAACACCGCGGGCACCCACGGCGGGGTCCCGCAGGCCGGGCACAGCCTGGTGGTGGATCCGTGGGGCCGGGTGCTCGGCGAGGCCGGCCCGGACGAGGAGGTGCTCACCGTGGAGTTCGACCCGGCGGAGGTCGGCAAGGCCCGCGCCGACTTCCCGGTGCACCGCGACCGGCTGCTCGGCATCCCCGCGCCCGTCCAGCGCTGACGTCCGTCCGGCACTGGCACCGGGCCGCCGCCTCCCGGCCGCCCGCCTTGGCGCACCGTCCCCGCCCGGTCGGTGCGGCGGCCGCCCGCTGCCCGGCAGTCGGCGTCCGCTGTCCGGTTATGGGCGTGATGGGGTACTTGTGCACCCCGGGGGCGACTTTGAGAAGATGGGCCGCCACCGCCTTCCGCGCTGGCCCCGTGACGCCTGCCGAGGAGGGGTGGCCCGCATGTACGGCACCGGTGCCGCCCGTCCCCCGATCCAGCGCAACAGCCTGCGCGAGCAGATCGCCGACGCGCTGCGCGAGGAGATGATGGCCGGCCGGCTCGCCGCCGGCCGGAACTTCACCGTCAAGGAGATCGCCGACCTCTACGGGGTGTCCGCGACCCCGGCCCGCGAGGCGATGGTCGACCTCGCCGCCCAGGGGCTGCTGCGCACCGAGCACCACCGGGGCTTCACCGTCCCCGCCTTCACCTGGCGGGACTTCGTGGAGATCTTCGAGGCGCGCACCCTGCTCACCGACAGCGCGATGCGCCGGCTCACCGCGCACCCGGCCCGGGGTTCCGGGGGCTACGACTGGTCCCGGATGCCCTCGCTGCGCCGCCGGGCCGACGCCGCCGCCCGCGCCTCCCGGCAGGGCCAGCTGGACGTGCTGGTCGGCTGCGACCTGCGGTTCTGGCAGGAGGCCGCGGCCCTGCTCGGGAACGCCCGGATCGCCGACTACCTCGGCTGGCTGCGGGTGCAGTCCTGGATGTTCGCCGCCCCCTACCTGCGGCAGGTGGGGGACCTGGGCGGGGTCTGCTGGGACCGGCACGGCGACCTGGTCGACCGGATCGAGGCCCGCGACCTGTCCGGGGCGCACCGGGTGGTCAACGACTACAACCTGTTCACGCTGGAGCTGCTGGGCCGGCTGGCGGGCGAGGAGACCGACGCGGTGCCGGTGGCGGCGCTGCTGCGTGCGCCGCTCGCGAGCGCCTCCGAGTCGGGTCCGCAGGCCGCCGCCCCGGCCCCGGCCGTCCCCGCCGCTCCGGCCGCGCCGGCGGAGGAGGCCACCCGGGTCCCGCCGCCCCGGTCGGTGCCGCCCGGGCGCTTCGGGCGGCCGGTCCGCCCCTCCGGCCCGGTGCCGGGCCGCACCTCTCCGTCCTGAGCGGGGACGCCGTCCTCGGCCCCGTGGGCCCGGCGGGGCACCGGTAGGGTGGGCGCTCGTTCCCCGACCACCGTCGGCGGCGCGCGCGCCGCGTCCGACCCCCGGAGAGGATGAGCCGGCCATGGCCTGCGACCTCTGGCTCGTCCCGCTCGTGGACGTCCTCACCTACAACCCCGAGAACCCCTTCCGGGACGACCTCGTCCGCTACAACGCGGTGCTGGCCGGCCACGGGCTGCCCGAGGTCCCGGTGCACGGCTACGCGCCCGGCATCACCGGTGAGGTCGAGCCGATAGCCGCCTTCGACTACGACTCGCTCCACTTCCTGCGCCGCGCCTACCTGTTGGGCGTGACCGGCTTCCAGATCACCCCGGTGGACGCGCTCGGCGGCGACTACGAGCAGCTGCTGGAGATGTTCGAGTCCACCGCCGAACAGTCGCACCTGGTCTGGCACTTCGACCACGCCGGGGCGTACGTCCCGGTGGAGTTCCCCGTCCCGCTGGTCGACGACGCGCTGCTGGCGACCGGCGGCCCGCTCGGCTCCTCGTACGGCCTGCTGCGCGAACTGCAGGCGGTGGCGCCGGTGTTGGGCATCGACGTGCTCGACCCGCCGGCGCCGACCCGGCCGCTCTCGCCGACCGGCCTCGAGCAGCCCTTCGCCCCGCCGCTGGACGAGGCGCACCACCCGTTCGCGCGGGAGCGGCACGCCTGGGCCGGCCTGTACGCGGCGGCGACCCGTAGCGTCACCCAGGGCTCGATGATCGTCTTCGCCTGAGCCTGAGCCTGAGCCCGAGCCCGAGCCGGGGCCTCGGCCACGGCCGGCACACGGAAGGGCGGGCCCGCCGGGCCCGCCCTCTATTGTCGGTGCGCGCGGTCAGCGCAGCGGGCCCTCCGGCGGGCGCTGGCGCGGCATGGTGGGCCGGGTGCCGGGCGGCGGCAGCACCCGCACCTGGGCGCCGATCCCGCCCTCGGAGCGGCCGCCCCAGACGCCCGGCGCCTGGGTGGGCAGCTGGGTCATTGTCGCGCGGAACTCCAGCATCCACTCCGAGGTCTCGGTGCGGACCATGTCGGAGACGTCCTCGCAGAACCGCCGCAGCACGCCGAGGCAGCGCTCGGCGGCCTCGCCCGCGGTGCCCTCGGTGGGGCCGAGCACCTCGCGGACGCACTCCGAGGCCCAGTCGAACTGGAAGGCCTCCAGTCGCCGCTGCAGCGCCTGCGCGGTGGAGACGTCCCGCATCCAGCCGGAGGTCAGGCCGAAGCCGCGGTCGGTCAGCAGGCAGGCGGCCGACATCGCGAGGCCCACGTAGCCCCAGCCGGCGGCGCCGTCCAGCACGCCGGTCGTGCCGACCAGCGGGGCGCTCACCCCGGCGACCCCGGACACCGCGGCGCCGAAGCGCAGCAGCCGGGCCCAACGCCGCTTCCAGACACGGTCCTTGCGGTACCAGTCGATCGCCTCCACGGCCCGTTCCTCGGACCAGCGGTAGAGCTCCTCCAGCCGCTCGGCGGGCTCGCCCCAGTCGCCGAGCGGGAACTGACGGGCGCTCAGGTCGGTGCGGCGGCGCGTCGGAGTGCGGCCGGCCGACGCCGGGGAGGGCTGGTCCTCCTCACCGACGTCCTTGCCCCAGGGGCTCTCCTCGGGTTGCATTTCCGGCTGGCTCACCTGTGGGGCTCCCTGTGGCGGGTGACAGTGCAGTCCTGGCTGGACGCCCGGCTGACGGTGCGTCGAACCGACGCATCGTCGGACATGGCTCCGTGCGCGGGTGGTGTGAGCCGCCCATGGTGCCGTGCTCCGGCAGTCCGCCGGTTCTCGTCCATCAGCACTTCTTACCCCCAAATGGCTTACCGTGGGGGCGCTTCGGCTGTGATCGTTATCCGAATTCGGGTCCGGAAGCCGAGGTGAGAGGGTTTCGTCGGGCGGCGAGATTTCACTCTTCCGAGCGAGGCCCGGCGGGCCCGCGGACATGACCCGCGGCCTGCGGCGGCGCCCGGTGCTCGCCCCGGCCCCCTCCGTATTGGACGATCCTCCAGACCAGATGCGCCGAAAAGCGGCAGCATTGGAGGTTTCGCCACGGTCGGCACCCCGGCGGCACGAGCGCGGATCCGGCCACCGACTACCCTTGCCAAGCGTGAAGGTCCTCGTAATCGGCGGCGGCGCCCGCGAACACGCCCTGTGCCGCTCACTGTCCCTCGATCCCGCCGTCACCGAGCTGCACTGCGCCCCGGGCAACGCCGGGATCTCGCAGGTCGCCACGGTGCACCCGGTCGACCAGCTGGACGGCGCGGCCGTCACCGCCCTGGCCCGGGAGCTCGCCGCCGATCTGGTGGTGGTCGGCCCCGAGGCCCCGCTGGTGGCCGGCGTCGCCGACCCGCTGCGCGCGGCCGGCATCCCCGTCTTCGGCCCGTCCGCCGAGGCGTCGCAGCTGGAGGGCTCCAAGGCCTTCGCCAAGGACGTGATGGCCGGGGCCGGCGTGCCGACCGCCCGCTCGTACGTCTGCACCACCGCCGAGGAGGCGGCCGCCGCGCTGGACGCCTTCGGCGCCCCGTACGTGGTCAAGGACGACGGCCTGGCCGCCGGCAAGGGCGTCGTGGTCACCTCCGACCGCGAGGCCGCGCTGGAGCACGCCGCGGCCTGCGAGCGCGTGGTGATCGAGGAGTACCTCGACGGCCCCGAGGTGTCGCTCTTCGCGATCACCGACGGCACCACCGTGCTGCCGCTCGTCCCCGCCCAGGACTTCAAGCGCGCCCTGGACGGCGACGAGGGCCCCAACACCGGCGGCATGGGCGCCTACTCGCCGCTGCCGTGGGCCCCCGAGGGCCTGGTCGACGAGGTGCTCGCCACCGTCCTGCAGCCGACCGTGGACGAGCTGCGCCGCCGCGGCACCCCGTTCTCCGGTCTGCTCTACGCGGGCCTCGCGCTGACCTCGCGCGGCACCCGCGTGATCGAGTTCAACGCCCGCTTCGGCGACCCGGAGACCCAGGTCGTGCTGGCCCGGCTGCGCACCCCGCTGGCCGGCGTGCTGCTGGCCGCCGCCGAGGGCACGCTGGCCGGCCTGGAGCCGCTGCGCTGGGACGAGGGCGCCGCGGTGACCGTGGTCGTGGCCTCCGAGGGCTACCCGGCCGCGCCGCGCACCGGCGACCCGATCGAGGGCCTGGCCGAGGTCGCCGACGAGCACACCCACGTGCTGCACGCCGGCACCCGCGCGGGCGAGGGCGGCGAGGTGCTCAGCGCCGGCGGCCGCGTGCTGTCGGTCACCGCGACCGGCGCCGACATCGCCGAGGCCCGCGAGCGGGCCTACCGCGGGGTCGCGAAGATCTCGCTCAAGGGCTCGCACCACCGCACCGACATCGCGCTGAAGGCCTCGCAGTAGCGCACGGCCGTCGACGGCGCCGAGGGCGCTGCCTCCGCGGGGACACCCCCATGGGCGCAGCGCCCTCGGGCGTTTCTCGACCCGTTCGGCGGACCTCCGGAGGTTCCCCGAAGCCGGGAATCCAGCCCTTCGGGTGACTCATGGGGCATCCGGCTGACGCAACCGGCGCTCCGGTCGTAGGGTGCGCTGAATCGCGCCCGCCCGCGGTGCCGGACCGCGTCACCCGCGGTACCGCCGCCGGGTGGGGCGACGCTCCCGGGGGGATGCTGGGGGCGTCCGGATCGTTCGCGCCGTCACCAGGACGAGTGGAAAGCGGTGCGATCCGGAACACCCATCTGCACGAGGGCGTCAAAACTGTCAGAAGAGCCATGCAGGATGCACAACCGGGGGCGGCTGCCGCCGAGTCCCGGTCGGATACTGATCATTTCGAGTCGCTCGGACGCCTCGGCCACCGGTCCCGTCGGTCCTGCCGGCCCCGGCCCACTGGCCTCCGACCGCTCCGAAGGGGGTGCCGCGCCGAATGGCCGCTGTCGACGCCGCACGCGCGCATGCCCAGGCCGTGCTGCGAATCCGTGGCTGGGCCCTGGCCGCCACCGTTGTCCCCGCCGCCTTGGCCGTCGTGCTGCTGGCGGGCCGTCTCACCGGCCGGATCGGCGCGCCGGGCTCGCCCGACGGCGGCACGTGGGACGCCGTCCGCTGGGCGGTGGCCGCCGTCGCCGTCCTGGCGCTGGTGACCGGCTGGCTGGTGCACCGCTCGCACCGCACGGCGGTGCCGCCGGCCACCCCGGCCGTCCCGGTCCGCCCGGAGGAGGCGCCCGAGCTCTACCGGCTGCTGGTCGACCTCGCCGAGCGCCTGGAGGTGCCCGTGCCCTCCGGGATCGCGCTGACCCCGGACTGCGACAGCTGGCTGGAGGAGCCCGCCGGCCCGCACCACCGGGGCACCCCGCACCCGGCGCCCGTTCTGGTGATCGGCTCGCCCTTCCTGTGGTGGATGCGGGCCGGTGAGCTCCGTGCCCTGCTCGCCCCCGTGGTGGCGGGCACCGCCGTCGCCGCCGACACCGACATCGCCGCCGCCCGGCGCTTCGTCCGCAGTCTGGACGCCGCGCTCGGCGAGCCGCACCGCGGCCCGGCCGCGGTGATCGACCGGATCAACCGCCTGCTGCTCGGCGCCTGCCGCGAGCACTCCGCCGAGCTGGAGCGCTCGGCGGCGGCCTGGGCCTCGCACCAGGCCAGGGCGGTCGACTACGGGATGCGGATCGCCGCCCAGGAGCAGGTCGGCCTCGCCTACGCGGGGTGGGACCGCCTGCTCACCCGGGTCGCGCTGCCCGCCTGGCGGCTCGGCCGCCACCCCGAGCACCTGAACGCGGGCGTGGTCGCCGCGCTCACCGAGCTGGCCCGCCGCGACCGGCTCGCCGACGGCTACGAGACCCGTCTCGGCGACCGGCCCGCCTGCGACCTGCTGGAGGAGCCGGGCCGGGTGGACGCCGCCGTCTCGCTGCTCGCCGCCGACCTGCTCCACCAGGTGCCGCCCGGCGGCTGGCAGCCGCTCGAATGGGACGCCTACCCGGGCGAGGTCGCCCTGCGCGGCTGGCGCGACAAGTCCGCCGTGTTGCAGGCCTCCCTGGACGGCCCGGGGGCCGGGCGGGCCGACGGCCCGCCGCTCGCACGGGTGCTCGCCCGGCTCGCCGGCGGCGGCGGAGACGCCCTGGCCGCCGCGCTGGCCGGCCGCTGCGGCCACACCGCGCCCGGCCGCCACGCCCGCGACCTGCTCGCCGACCACCTCACCGCGATGGTCAGCTGCGCCGTGGTCGACGCCGGTGCCGCCGTCGCCGGCCTGGACTGGCTGGACGGCCCGGTGCTGCTGATGGGCGGCGTACGGCGGGCCGACCTCGTCGCGGTGGTCGGCCAGGCCGTCGAACTCGGCAAGGACGCACCGCTGCGGGGCTGGTTGGAGACGGCGGGCGTGCGGCTCGCGCGCCCCGTGCGCAGTTGATGACGAATGGTGCGGAATCGGGTGTCTTGCCTACCAGTTGCTACGGTGGGGTGACGCAGTGCCAGCAACCTGTGGTGTGCTGGACCGCACGCACATCCGTGTGGCACATGCCAGTCGCGGACGGGCGCGCCGAGCCTGACGCCGGCGACCGTGGGAGGGGCGCGTGGGGACGGAACTCAACCGCCGCTGGGAGTCCGGCACGCTGGCGCACGGCGTGTCCGACCCCTTCGGCCAGGGGCCGCTGCCGTGGCTGCGCAGCCCCGACCAGTACCTCGCCGACGGCGGGGTGCCGTGGTACGTCAGCGTCGACGCACCGGGCCAGCAGCCGCTGAGCGCACCCCGGCCCGCGCCGGTGGTGAACAGCCCGGCCAACGCCGACGACGTCGACCAGCAGATCAAGGGGTTCGCCTCGGCCGGCGTGGTCCGGCCCGGCGGCTCGGTGGACTTCCGGGTGACGGTGAACCCGCCCCGCGAGTTCACCGTGGACGTCTACCGGATCGGCCACTACGGCGGCGACGGCGCCCGCCAGGTCACCTCCAGCCCGTTGATCTCCGGCCTGGCCCAGGCCGCGCCGCTGGTCGTCGGCCGCACGGTCTCCTGCCACCACTGGTGGCAGTCCTGGCGGCTGCACATCCCCGCGCACTGGCGCCCCGGCGCGTACGTCGCGGTCCTCACCACCGCCGACGACCGGCACCGCAGCCACGTCCCGTTCACCGTCCGCGACGCCGACCCGGAGCACCCGGCGGACCTGCTGCTCGTCCTGCCCGACGTGACCTGGCAGGCCTACAACCTCTTCCCCGAGGACGGGCACACCGGGGCCAGCCTCTACCACGCCTGGGACGGGCAGGGCCGGTTGGTCGGCGAGTCCGAGGCCGCCGTCACCGTCTCCTTCGACCGCCCGCACGCCGGCGCCGGACTGCCGCTGCACGTCGGCCACGCCTACGACTTCATCCGCTGGGCCGAGCGGTACGGCTACGACCTGGCCTACGCCACCGCCACCGACCTGCACGCCGGCCTGGTCGAGCCGGAGCGCCACCGCGCGATGGTCTTCCCCGGGCACGACGAGTACTGGTCCGAGCCGATGCGGCGGACGGTCGAGTTCGCGCGCGACACCGGCACCTCGCTGGTCTTCCTCTCCGCCAACACCATGTACTGGCGGGTCGACCTCTCGCCGGGGCCGTCCGGCGAGCCGAACCGGCTGCTCAACTGCCGCAAGCGGCAGAAGGTCCCGGCCGGCAACCCGGCCGCCGGGCTGCCCGGCACCCCGGGCGCGCTCTGGCGCGAGGCCGGCGAGCCGGAGCAGGCCCTGCTCGGCGTCCAGTACGCCGGGCGGGTCCCCTCGCCCGCCCCGATGATCGCCCGCAACACCGGCCACTGGCTGTGGGCCGGCACCGGTCTCCAGGACGGCGACCCGCTGCCCGGCCTGGTGGCCGGCGAGGCCGACCACTACCACCCGCGGGCGCCGCTGCCCGACCACACCGAGCGGACCCTGCTCGCCCACTCCCCGTACCGCGACAGCGCCGGGCGGCTGCGGCACCAGCAGACCTCGCTCTACCGGGCGCCCAGCGGCGCGTACGTCTTCGCCGCCGGCACCTTCGCCTGGTCGCCGGCGCTGGACCGCCCCGGGCACACCGACGAGCGCGTTCAGCGGGCCACCGCCAACCTGCTCGACCACCTCTGCAAGGAGGCCGGCGGCCCGACGTGAAAGACTCGGGCCGTCAGCCCCCTTCCCTGAGGACGAGACGACCTTGAGCGGATTTGTCACCAAGCCCGAGCCCGTCCAGGTTCCCGGCCTGGTCCACCTGCACACCGGCAAGGTGCGCGACCTGTACCGCGCCGCCAACGGCGACCTGGTGATGGTGGCCAGCGACCGGACCTCCGCCTTCGACTGGGTGCTGCCCAACGAGATCCCGGACAAGGGCCGCATCCTCACCCAGCTCTCGCTGTGGTGGTTCGAGCGGATCGCCGACCTGGTGCCCAACCACGTGGTCTCCACCGAGCTGCCGGCCGGCGCCCCCGCGGACTGGAAGGGCCGGACGCTGATCTGCCGCAGCCTGGAGATGGTGCCGGTCGAGTGCGTCGCCCGCGGCTACCTGACCGGCTCCGGCCTCGTCGAGTACCGGGACTCCCGCACCGTCTGCGGCATCGCCCTCCCCGAGGGTCTGGAGGACGGCTCCGAGCTGCCCGCCCCGATCTACACCCCGGCCCTCAAGGCCGAGGTCGGCGAGCACGACGAGAACGTCCCCTACGAGGAGACCGCCCGCCGCCTGGGGGCCGAGCTGGCCGCCACCCTGCGGCAGACCACCCTCGCGGTGTACGCCCGGGCCCGGGACATCGCCCGCGAGCGGGGGATCGTCCTCGCCGACACCAAGTTCGAGTTCGGTCTGCTGGACGGCGAACTGATCATCGGCGACGAGGTGCTGACGCCGGACTCCTCCCGCTTCTGGCCCGCCGACGAGTGGCAGCCGGGTCAGGTCCAGCCGTCCTTCGACAAGCAGATCATCCGCAACTGGCTGGCCTCGCCGGAGTCCGGCTGGGACCGCACCGGCGAGGAGCCGCCGCCGGCCCTGCCCGCCGAGATCGTCGAGCGGACCCGCGCCAAGTACATCGAGGCCTACGAGCGCCTCACCGGGACGTCCTGGGCCTGAGCGGTAGACCCGTCAGGGGCGCGTGGGCCCCGGCCGAAGGCTGGGGGGTGGCCCCACGCGCCCCTGTTCGGGCTGCACCCGTCCCGTCTAGATCCAGCCGTGTTCGCGGGCCGTGCGGACGGCGGCGTGGCGGTTCTCGGCGCCGAGCTTGCCGGCGGCGGAGGACAGGTAGTTGCGGACGGTGCCGGGGGAGAGGGCGGCCCGTTCGGCGATCTCGGCGATCGAGGTGCCGTGCGCGGCGAGCTCCAGGACGTCGGTCTCCCGCGGGGTGAGCGGACTGTCGCCCGCGCTGATGGCGTCGGCCGCGAGCTCCGGGTCGACGTAGCGGCCGCCCGCGACGACCGTGCGGATGATGCCGGCGAGGTCGGAGGCGGAGACGGTCTTCGGCAGGAATCCGCGCACCCCGACCTCCAGGGCCCGCTTGAGGTAGCCGGGTCGGCCGTGCCCGGTGACGATCATCGTCCGGCAGTCCGGCAGGACGTGCCGCAGTTCGGCGGCGACCTCCAGCCCGTCGAGCCCCGGCATCTGCAGGTCGAGGACGGCGACGTCGGGCCGGTGCGCACGGGCCATGGCGAGGGCCTCCGGCCCGGACGCGGCCTGGGCGACGACCTGCAGGTCGTCCTCCAGCCCGAGCAGGGTGGCCAGGGCGCCGCGGATGAGGTGCTCGTCGTCGGCGAGCAGGACGCGGACGGGATCGGTCACGGGGCGGCCACCTCCAGGGCCGGCAGGTCGAGCGGGAGCGATGCGGTGAGCCGGAAGCGGCCCGGGTCCGCGGGCGGGGTGGCGAGCCCGCCGCCGTGGGCGGCGAGCCGTTCGCGCAGGCCGAGCAGGCCCGTCCCGGGGTGGTCGCGGTCGGCGGCCCGCCCGGGAACGCCGTCGTTCTCGACCGTCAGCCGGGCCTGCCCGCCGTCGAGGCGCAGGGTGACCGTGCAGTGCCCGGCCTCGCTGTGCCGCAGCACGTTGGTGGTCGCCTCGCGGACGACCCAGCCGAGCACGGACTGGGCGGTGGGCGGCAGGGCGGCGGCGTCCGGGCCGAGGTCGATGTCGCACTCGACGCCGGCGGCGCGCAGGACGGATCGGGCGCCGGCCACCTCGGCGGCGAGATCGGCCGTCCGGTAGCCGCGGACGACCTCGCGCACTTCGCGCTGCGACTCCTGGGCGATCCGCTGGACCTCGACCATCTGGTCGGCGGCCTCGGTGCGGCCGCGGCGGGCGAGCTGGACGGCGAGTTCGCTCTTCAGCGCGATGGTGGTGAGGTTGCGGCCGAGCACGTCGTGCAGGTCGCGGGAGAAGCGGAGCCGTTCCTCGGCGACGGCGAGCCGGGCCTGTGCCTCGCGGGCGGCGTCGAGTTCCCAGACCACGGCGGCGATCCAGGCGGTGCCCCGCCAGGTCGCGCCGATCAGGGCCATGGCGATGCCGGAGCCGACGGCCAGGCCGGTGGCGGTGGAGGCGGGGACGCCGGCGAGCACGGCGACGGGGACGGACGACGCCAGTCCGAGCAGCCCGATCGGCGCGGTGGCCTTCACCGGGACGGCGACGGCCACCGGGGCGAACCAGAAGACCAGCAGCCAGGTGGCGGTCGCGACGCCGCTGGGGACGGGGTCGTCGCCGGTCGGGCGGGTGGTGGAGAGCACCGCCCAGTAGCAGACCAGCGTGCCGACGGTGAAGGCGACCAGCCAGCCGGTGGGCCGGGCCCGTCGGCCGAGGTAGTGCGCGAGCCCGGCGCGGCAGCAGACGACGAACAGCGCCGAGGCGGTGAGCGAGGCGGCGGCGACGGTGATCCGGACGGCGTCGGGCAGGCCCGCCCCGCGCTTGCCCGTGAGGGCGCCGATCAGGAGCAGCGGCTGCAGCACGCCGGTCACGTAGAGGGACCAGCGGATGAAGAGCTCGGTGCGCTTGGGCTTGCCCAGCGCCCGCCAGCGCCGCGACGGCCTCAGCAGGTCCACGTCGTCCCCTCTCGACGGATGCACGGTCGTCAGATCCTCCCATCGGTGGTGGCTGCCGGACTCCTCCGGTGCGGCGGGCATGGCGGAGGCCGCGGGGGTCAGCGGCGCGGCTCCCAGCGGAACCAGCGGCGGGCGGCCCAGACGGCGGCGGCGAGCCAGAGCACGCCGAGCCCGAGGTGCGGCAGGGCCTCGACCCAGCTGCCGAGGAAGCCGGTGGGTGCCCCGGAGCCGTCGGTGCCGAACCAGCCGAGCCGGATCAGCTGGAAGGCCGGGGTGGTGGGCAGCAGCCGGCAGGCGGTGGCGAGGCCGTCCGGCATGGTCTCCAGCGGGATGAGCAGGCCGGAGCCGATCTGGGCGACCAGCAGCAGTGGCAGGGTGGTGATGCCGGCGGTCTCCACGGACTTGGTGAAGGCACTGGTGGCGGCGGCGAGCGCGACGAGCAGACCGGTGCCGAGCAGTAGGCCGGCGGCCATCAGCAGCGGGTTGACCGGGGTGGGCAGGTCCAGCCTGGCGGCGCCGAACGCGCCGATCAGGCCGCACTCCAGCAGGCCGAGGAGGACCGAGGGCATCGCCGTGCCGGCCATGATCTCCAGGTCGCGGGCCTCGCCGGTGCGCAGCCGCTTGAGCACCAGTTCGCCGCGGCGGGCGACGTAGGCGGTGGTGAGGTTGTAGTAGACGACGAAGAGCAGGACCAGGCCGGCGACGCCGTTGACCAGGTTGGCGTGCAGGTCCAGGTCGGGGGTGGTCTCGGCCTGCTGGTCGAGGATGCCCTTGAGGCTCACCATCATGACCGCCGGCATGGCGACGGCCATGAACAGCGCGGTGCGGTTGCGCAGCAGCAGGGTGGCCTCGGTGCGGCCGAGGGCGAGCAGACGGCCGGCGGTGGTGGTGGCCGGGGCGCCGGGTGCGGAGGCGGCTGCGGTGGCGGCGTGCGTGGTCATCGGGGGCTGCCGATCGTCTCGGGGGTGGCGGCCGCTTCGGCGGCGATGGCGAGGAAGGCCTCTTCGAGGGTGGCGCTGCGGGCCTCCAGGCCGCCGAGCGCGACGCCGTGGTGGGCGGCCCAGCCGAGCAGGTCGGTGAGGTCGGCCTGGAGCTGCGGGGTGCGGACGGTGATCCGGCGGCCGTCCGCGGTGATGTCCGCGGCGGGCAGGGCGGGCAGGCCGATCGCCTCGTACGGGCCGCAGCGCTCCGGGAGTTCGAAGGCGATCCTGGCCGGGCGGCCGGCGATGACCTCGGAGACGGTCCCGGTGGCGGCGATCCGGCCGGCGTGCATGATCGCGAGCCGGTCCGCGAGCTCCTCGGCCTCCTCCAGGTAGTGGGTGGTGAGCAGCACGGTGGTGCCGTCCTCGCGCAGCGTGCGGACCAGCCGCCAGACCGCGGCGCGGGCCTCGGGGTCGAGGCCGGTGCTGGGTTCGTCGAGGAAGAGCACCTCGGGGCGGCCGAGCAGGGCGACCGCGAGGTCGAGGCGGCGGCGCTCGCCGCCGGAGAGCTGCTTGACCCGCACCCCGGCGCGGCCGCCGAGGCCGACCAGGTCGAGCGCCTCGCCGACCGGGCGGGCGCCGCCGGTCAGTCCGGCCCAGCCGCGGCAGGTCTCGGTGACGGTGAGGTCGCCGGGGAAGCCGCCCTCCTGGAGCATGATGCCGATCCGCGGCCGGACGGCGGTGCGCTCGCGGTGCGGGTCGTGGCCGAGGACCCGGACCTGCCCGCCGGTGGGGGCGGCCAGTCCTTCGAGGAGTTCCATGGTGGAGGTCTTGCCCGCGCCGTTGGTGCCGAGCAGGGCGAAGAGCTCGCCGCGGCGGACGGTGAGGTCGAGGCCGCGGACGGCGTCGAAGCCGCCCGGGCCGGTGGGGCCGTAACGGCGGTGCAGGTCCACGGCCTCGACGGCCGGCCCGGAGTGGCTGGTGTCCTTCATGCCTCCAGCCTCCCGGCGGGCGGCGCGCGGGGTCAGTGCGTGCCGTCACCGGCTGCCGGTGCGCTTGCACGGGTGGGCGGTGACAAATGTCATCGGCGGTGCCGCGCGTGTCGGCAGCACGAGGAGTCGGCAGCACGACGAAGGGCCCCCTCTGCGAGGGAGCCCTTCGTACTCGGAGCGGACGACGAGATTCGAACTCGCGACCCTCACCTTGGCAAGGTGATGCTCTACCAACTGAGCCACGTCCGCATGCTGTTGAGTTGTACTGCTGCACTGCTACTGCTGTGTTGCTCGAACACTGCGAGCGGACGACGAGATTCGAACTCGCGACCCTCACCTTGGCAAGGTGATGCTCTACCAACTGAGCCACGTCCGCACGGTGCCTCGGCACCGATCGCCCCTCCCGGCTGCCTTTCGGCCTCCGGTTGCGGCGACGAGAAATACTCTACCCCATCGATCGGAGTGCTCGCCCCACCCTTTCCCCGGAGGGGTACCGGGGCGGGGCGGCGGCACGCTCAGTTGGCCTCGGCGAACTGCTCGTAGACGGCCTTCGGGATGCGGCCGCGGGCCGGGAGGTCCATGCCGTGCGACTGCGCCCAGGCCCGGACGGCCTGCGGGTCGGGGGTCAGGGCGGTGCGCCGGAAGGACTTGCCGGTGCGGCTCTGCCGGCGGCCGGCCGCGACGAACGGGGCGAGGGCCTCCCGCAGCTTCTCCGCGTTCTCCACGGAGAGGTCGATCTCGTACGACTTCCCGTCGACACCGAAGTGGACGGTTTCCGCGGCGGTGCCGCCGTCCAGGTCGTCGGAGAGCGTGACGACTACACGCTGAGCCATGGGTGTCAATCCTCTCGGGCAATTCGGCCGCCGGATGCTGGTGTCCGGTGGCCCGTCCGCCGGCGGCGCGCACGGCGGCATGCGGGCATGCCGTGCCAAATGACAGCCGATGACTGCCGCCGGTCGCCCTATTCTGCACCCAAAGAGGCTGGAAATCGAAGGCCCCGGCATTCCTTTTTTCCGGATATTCACGAGGCTTCACGAGGATGCCGGATAGTCGGGGATAGTCGTGGTCGACATGTCCGGTGTGCCGGTATTCGGGTGTTCTCGGCCCGGCCGGCCGGGACGCCATTGAATCCGGAGAAAAGGGGCGTGCGGGGGCGGCTCGAACGCGCGGAGCCCTTGCGGCGTAAGGGGCGTTTGTCTACGCGCGTCACCAGGACCGACCCGCCGGGAGGCCCGAAATGCCAGGTAGTCTGAAGGTCCCCCGCCTTCACGCAATCACCACCGGGAGTGCCAGTGGCACGCGTCGTAGTCGACGTCATGCTCAAGCCGGAGATCCTCGACCCGCAGGGACAGGCGGTGCAGCGCGCACTGCCGCGTCTCGGCTTCGCCGGGATCGCCGACGTCCGCCAGGGCAAGCGTTTCGAACTGGAGCTGGAAGGGCCGGTGGACGACGCCGCGCTGGCCCGCATCCGCGAGGCCGCCGAGACGTTTCTCGCCAACACCGTGATCGAGGACTTCACCGTCCGCGTCGAGGGAGAGGCGAAGTGACCACACGCGTCGGCGTCGTCACTTTCCCCGGCTCGCTCGACGACCGCGACGCCCAGCGCGCGGTGCGCCTCGCCGGCGCCGAGCCGGTGGCCCTCTGGCACCGGGACAAGGACCTGCACCAGGTCGACGCCGTCGTCCTGCCGGGCGGATTCTCGTACGGCGACTATCTGCGCTGCGGGGCCATCTCCCGCTTCTCGCCGGTCATGGACACCATCATCGAGCAGGCCCGGCAGGGAATGCCCGTCCTCGGTATCTGCAACGGCTTCCAGGTGCTGTGCGAATCGCACCTGCTGCCCGGTGCGCTCACCCGCAACGACTCGCTGCACTTCGTCTGCCGCGACCAGAAGCTGCGCATCGAGAACGCCGACACAGCGTGGACGTCCGATTACAGCAGCGGCCAGGAAATCGTCGTACCGCTGAAGAACGGCGAGGGCCGCTTCGTCGCCGACGAGCACGTCCTGGACGAACTCGAGGCGGAGGGCCGGGTCGTGGCCCGTTACCTCGACGTCAATCCGAACGGTTCGTACCGCGACATCGCCGGCATCACCAACGCGGCGGGCAACGTCGTCGGCCTGATGCCGCACCCGGAGCACGCCGTGGAGCCGCTCACCGGCCCGACCACCGAGGGCCTGGGCTTCTTCACTTCCGTCCTGAAGCAGCTGGTGAACGCCTGATGAGCCTCGACACCGTCAAGAACGCCGAGCAGACCCCGGACGCCGCCCAGCCCTGGGCCGAGCTCGGCCTCAAGGAGGACGAGTACGCGCGCATCCGGGAGATCCTCGGCCGCCGTCCGACCGGCGCCGAACTCGCGATGTACTCCGTCATGTGGTCGGAGCACTGTTCGTACAAGAGCTCCAAGGTCCACCTCAAGCAGTTCGGCGAGAAGGCCCCGGAGAACGACGCGATGCTCGTCGGCATCGGCGAGAACGCCGGCGTCGTCGACGTCGGCCAGGGCTACGCGGTCACCTTCAAGGTCGAGTCGCACAACCACCCGTCGTACATCGAGCCCTACCAGGGCGCGGCCACCGGCATCGGCGGCATCGTCCGCGACATCCTCGCGATGGGCGCCCGCCCGGTCGCGGTGATGGACCCGCTGCGCTTCGGTGCGGCCGACCACCCGGACACCCGCCGGGTGCTGCCCGGCATCGTCGCGGGCATCGGCGGCTACGGCAACTGCCTGGGCCTGCCGAACATCGGCGGAGAGGTCGTCTTCGACTCCTGCTACCAGGGCAACCCGCTGGTCAACGCGCTCTGCGTCGGCGTCATGAAGCACGAGGACATCCACCTCGCCAAGGCCTCCGGCCCCGGCAACCGGGTCATCCTCTACGGCGCCCGCACCGGCGGCGACGGCATCGGCGGCGTCTCCGTGCTCGCCTCGGAGACCTTCGACGCGACCGGCCCGGCCAAGCGCCCCGCCGTCCAGGTCGGCGACCCCTTCCAGGAGAAGCTGCTCATCGAGTGCACCCTGGAGATCTTCAAGGAGGACCTGGTCGCGGGCATCCAGGACCTCGGCGGCGCCGGCCTGTCCTGCGCCACCTCGGAGCTGGCCTCGGCCGGCACCGGCGGCATGCGGATCGAGCTGGACACCGTGCCGCTGCGCGACAACACGCTCTCGCCGGAGGAGATCCTCATGAGCGAGTCGCAGGAGCGCATGTGCGCCATCGTCGAGCCGGCCAAGGTCGACCGCTTCCTGGAGATCTGCGAGAAGTGGGACGTCATCGCCACCGTGATCGGTGAGGTGACCGACGGCGAGCGCCTGGAGATCTTCTGGCACGGCGAGCAGGTCGTGGACGTGCCCCCGCGCACCGTCGCCCACGAGGGCCCGACCTATCACCGCCCCTTCGCCCGCCCGGCCTGGCAGGACGCGCTGCAGGCCGACGCCCCCACCGCCGAGCGGCTCGCCCGCCCGGTGGACGGCGCCGGGCTCAAGGACGCCCTGCTCAAGGTCGCCGGCTCGCCGAACCAGGCCTCCAAGGCGTGGATCACCGACCAGTACGACCGCTACGTGCTCGGCAACACCGTGCTCTCGGTGGGCGAGGACTCCGGCATGATCCGGATCGACGAGGAGACCAACCTCGGCGTCTCGGTCGCCACCGACGGCAACGGCCGCTACGCCAAGCTGGACCCGTACACCGGCGCCCAGCTGGCCCTGGCCGAGGCGTACCGCAACGTCGCGGCCGGCGGCGCCAAGCCGCTCGCCGTCTCCGACTGCCTCAACTTCGGCTCCCCCGAGGACCCGGACGTGATGTGGCAGTTCGCCGAGGCGACCCGCGGCCTCGCCGACGCCTGCCAGGTGCTCGGCACCCCGGTCACCGGCGGCAACGTCTCGCTGTACAACCAGACCGGCGACGTCGCCATCCACCCGACCCCGGTGGTCGCGGTGCTCGGCGTCATCGACGACGTCACCCGCCGCACCCCGATCGGCTTCGGCGAGCAGGGCCAGCTGCTGTACCTGCTCGGCGACACCGAGGACGAGCTCGGCGGCTCGGCCTGGACCCAGGTCGTGCACGGCCACCTCGGCGGCCTGCCGCCCAAGGTCGACCTGGAGCGCGAGCGGCTGCTCGGCGAGATCCTCATCGCGGCCTCCCGCGACGGCATGATCGACGCCGCGCACGACCTCGCCGACGGCGGCCTCGGCCAGGCGCTGGTGGAGAGCTGCCTCAAGGGCGGCAACGGCGCCCGCGTCGTCGTCCCGGAGGGCACGGACCCGTTCGTGTTCCTGTTCTCCGAGTCGGCTGGCCGCGCGGTGGTCTCCGTGCCGCGCAGCGAGGAGGTCCGGTTCAACGACATGTGCGGTGCCCGCGGCCTGCCGGTCGCCCGGATCGGTGTCGTCGACGGCGACGCCCTGGAGGTCCAGGGCCAGTTCACCGTCACGCTGGCGGAGCTGAAGGACGCCCACACCGGCGTCATCGAGGCCCTGCTCGCCTGACGGATGCGCACGTCCCGAGGGGCGGCCGGCTCTGCGGAGCGGGCCGCCCCTCGGCGTACGCTGCTGGCTATGCCGACGAAGACCCGCACGTACGACCCGGCCAAGGTGCGCGCCGCGCTCGCCGGGCAGACCGAGGCGCTGCGCGGCGCCGTCCGCGGCCTGACCGCCGCCCAGCTGGACCTGCCGACCCGCCTCGGCGACTGGCGGGTACGGGAGTTGGTGTCGCACCTGGGCATGGTGGTCAGCTGGGTGCCGGCCCACCTGGACGAGCCGCTGCCGGAGGCCCCCGCCATCACCCCGCTCGACTGGGCGCGCAGGACGCGGACGGCGGCCGCCACCATCAACGACATCGCCGAGGAGCTCGCGGCCGGGCCGTTCGCCGGCACGCCCGCCGAGGTGGCCGCCGAGTTCGACCGGCGCTGCGCGGAGCTCCACGCGGTGCTGGCCGGCCCGGCCGCGGCGGAGGCCGGGCGGCTGATCGGGATGCGCTTCGGCCCGATGCCGCTGGCCGACTTCCTGGTGACCCGGCTGGTGGAGACCGTGGTGCACGCCGACGACCTCGCGGACGCCCTCGGCACCGACTTCCCGCACGACTGGCAGGCGGTGGCCGCGGCGACCCGGCTGCTCGCCGACGCCTTCGCCGACCAGGTGCCGGGCGGCGCCGTCGAGCTGCGGATCCCGCCGTACGCGGTGGTGCAGGCCGTCGAGGGCCCCCGGCACACCCGCGGCACCCCGCCGAACGTCGTCGAGACCGACCCGCTCACCTGGATCCGGCTGGCCACCGGCCGGCGCGCCTGGCCGGACGCGGTCGAGGCGGCCGAGGTGCACGCCGGCGGGGAGCGCAGCGACCTCCGTGGCTGGCTGCCCGTCCTGGGCTGACGCCCGCCGCCGCGGCCGCGGCGGCGCCGCCGCGGGGTGACGGACCGTCGAGGTGTCGGTGCTCAGTAAGCTCATGGGTCGTTCACCGGGCTACGAGGGGACCAGGCATGAGTGACGGTGCGCGTCGGATACCGCCGCTGAGGGCGGGCCGCAAGCCGGCCGGACGGGCGCTGCTGGGCTGGCTGGCCGACCCCCGCGCGCCGCGGCTGTGCCGGGTCGCCGGCTCGCCCGGGGCGGGCAAGACCCACCTGCTGACCTGGTTCGGCGAGGCCTGCACCGGGGAGCGGCTGCCCGAGCCGCAGCGGGTGCACGCGGTGCTCGACGGCGAGCGGCTCACCGTCGACAGTGCGCTCTGGCTGCTCGGCCGCCGCCTCGGCCACCTGGTGCACAGCCCGGGGGAGCTGATCACCGCCCTGGCCGACGAGGGCCGGCCGGTGGTGGTCTGCGTCCCGGACCTGGGCCGTGCGGTGCACCCCTCGCACCTGGTGGCGGGGCTGCTGCGGCCGCTCGCCGAGTCCGAGCTGGTGCGGCTGGTCGTGGAGGCGCCCGACGGCGGCGCGGCGGCCGCGGCCTTCGGCACGGCCGCCGGGGAGGCGGCCGTCCTGGACCTCGACCGGCCGGAGTGGACCGACCCGGCCCGGTTCGCCGCCTGGGCGGCCTCGGTCGGCGGCGACCCGGCCGCCTACCCCAGTCCCGGGGTGGCCGACGGCAGCGCCGGGCGGCCCGCGGAGACCGCGGCCGAGCTGATCGCCCGGGTGCCGCGCCATCCCGACGGCCGGCCCGACCTCGGTGCCGCCGACGAGGCGCTGCTCGGCGACCTGTGGACGGCCGCCGCCAAGGACGGCTCCGCCTCCGGACTGCTCGCCGACGCCCAACTCCTCACCCGTGCACGGCCGGTGGCGGTCACCGCCGCCATGGACTTCGTCAACGGTCCCGTCCCGGACGCCTGGACGGCGGCCGGCCCGGCCCTGGTCGGCGAGGACGACCCGGCCGTCCGTGCCGCGGTGCTGCGCACCCGTCTGATCGGCATGGACGACACCGCGGCCGACCGGCTCGGCGAGGTGCCCGCGCCCTGGCGGGCCGAGTGGGCGATGTGGCCGGGATCCTCGAAGGGCTGGCCCGGCCCGGTGGCCGGTCTGGCGGTGGGCACCGGCGGCTACGCCGGGCAGCTGCTGCTGGCGGACCCGGGCGGCGTGGTGCGCACCGTGGACACCCCGTCGGGCCGGCCGCTGGCCCGGGTCGCCCTGCCGGACGCCCGGCCGTTGCGCGGGCTGGCGACGGCCCCGGACGGCACCGTGCTGCTGCTGGACGCGGAGGGGACCGCGGCCGTGCTGCCGGAGCCGGCCGGGCAGACGGCGGGCGGGGCCGCCGCCGAGCAGGCGCTGCACGCCCTGCAGGCCGCCGTCCGCGGCGAGTTGAGCGCCCTCGCCACCACCGGCCCGCAGGGGCTGCCGGCGGTGGCCGACGACACCGGCTCGGTCCACCGCTGCCGGCCGGACGGCGGTACGGACGCCGAGAAGCTGCACGAGGGCCCGGTGACCGCGCTCGCCGGCACCGCCGGACTGCTGCTCAGCGGAGGCTTCGACGGGGCTGTGCGGCGCTGGGACGCGGCCGTGGACGGGCCGGAGGCCGAACCGGTCGACCGCCGCGGCAGCCAGGTCACCGCCGTGGCGGCGGTCGACACCCCGGCCGGGCCGGCGACGGCCGCGGCGTGGGCGGACGGTCTCGTACGGCTCCGCCGGCCGGGCGCGGACGGCCCGGTCGACCTGCGACTGGGCTCGCAGGTCTGGGCGCTGGCGCTCACCGCCGAGCTGCTGGTGGCCGGCACCGGGGAGGGCGTCGCGGCGATCCGCTGCTGACGGCCCGCCACTGCCGGTACGGCGTCCGCGGCACCCGCCCGGGGGCGCCGGCCGGGCAGCACCGAACGGCCGGGCAGGGCGGGACGCCGGGTGCTACGGAACCGCCGGCCCGCTGATGTAGGTGCCGTCCGCGGTGTAGGGCCAGGCGTTGGCGACGCAGCCGTTGAGGCCGTAGATCTGCTGCATCATGGCGGGGGCGGGCTTGCCCTTGCCCGGGCAGCCCTCGTGGCCGTGGCCGATCCGGTGCCCGACCTCGTGGTTGACGATGAGCGCCCGGTAGTCGTCCAGGGAGCCGCTGAACTGCGGCGAACCGGTCATCCAGCGCTTGGAGTTGACGACCACCTGCTTGCCGACGTCGCAGTTGACCTCGCCCTTGGTGTCCAGGCCGGCCGAGCCGCAGATCCGGTCGACGGTGTCGGGTGAGGCGACCTTGACGGTGAAGTCGTAGACGCCGTCGGAGACCAGCTTGAAGCCGTTCTTGCCGTCGGTCGTCCAGCTGCGCCTGTCGCCGAGGATCGTCTGGACCTGCTGGGCGGCGGCCTGCGGGTCGATGCCTATGCCGTCCTCCACCTCGACCCGGTAACGCCGGATCAGGCCCTTGCCGACCGCATCGCCCTTGGAGGTGGCGACGGTGAAGGTGCCCTTGCCCTTCTCGGTGACGGCGGTCGGGCTCGGGGTGGGGCTGGGCGTGGGCTTCGGGGCCGGGGTCGGTGACTCGGTCTTCTTGACGGCCGGAGCGGCGCTGCTGGCCAGCGGCGGGATCGGCCGGGCCTGGGCGGTGGGGCCGCCGGCCCCGGCGTCCTTGGCGCCGCCGAGCACCATGAAGGCGGTGCCGCCCAGCACGGTCAGTGAGCAGAGCAGGCCGACGCCGAAGACGGTGCGCCGCCGTGCCCGGCGCCGCCGCTGCTGTCGGGCGCGGCGTCGGCTGGGCGCGGGTGCGTTCCTGGTGGCGGAGGCTGCTCGCACGAGGTGCTTTCTGGTCGGCGACGGGACGTGACGGACCGTCATGGTGTTGCAGGATCGATACCGTCGATCCACCCTCGCACGCAACCGGCCCGCATGTCCACATACTCGGTATGCATCGGCCGCCCGGTGCGGGTCGCGTCCGGGCGGACGCCACGACTGGAGACGCGCCGCGCCCCGGGTCGGTTGCGGGCGCCGCCCGCCCCGCCGCGGCGGCGTCAGTGCAGTCAGTGCAGGTGGAAGGAGCGGTCGGGCCGGCCGGTGCCGGGGGCGAGGTCGACCAGGTGGACCTCTCCGCCGACGGTGACGCGCAGCCGGTCCGGGCCGTCCCACGCGACGGAGGTCAGCCCGGCCGACGGGTCGTCACCGGTGAACTCACCGAGGCGCCAGCGCCGTTCGACGAGCCCGGTGGCGTCGTCGACGTAGACCCGGCTCAGCGTGTCGATCCAGTCCGACGCCTCCTCGACCACCAGCACGCGGTCGGGGCGCCCGGGGGCGGCCTGCCGGACGGTCACCTCGCCGTTCCAGAAGAACCCGAGGAACTGCGCGGCCGGCAGGACGGCGGCCAGCGCCGCACCCACCAGGGCGGTCTCGACCCGGACGAGCGGGGAGCGCGTCCGCCGCACCAGCGCGGCGGTGAACAGCATGATCGCGGCGGTGCCCAGCACCACCGGGTGGTCGCAGATCCGGGCGAGCAGCAAGGGGCCGCCCGAGCGCCCCGCCCACAGGCCGGTGCCCAACACGGCGAGGGCCGCCGCGCCGGCCAGGACGAGGGGCCGTGCCCCGCGCAGGTGCTCCGCCATGCCGATCCCGCCCTCACCGCCGCGCCCGGCCGTCCCGGTGTCGGCGCAGAGTCTGCCGGATCGGCGGGCGGGCCGGGCGGCGGGGGCCCGGGGGTGCGGCGGGAAGTCCGCGGGCGGCCGTGGCGGCCGCCCGCGGGGTGTCGCGGCGGGCGGTCAGCCCAGCATGTCGGCGGCGGTCGGCGAGCTGTCGCGCAGGAACTGGGCGCAGCGCTCGGCCTCGTCCTTCTCCTCGATGGCGGCGGCCGCCCGGCCCAGGGCGTGCAGGGCGCGCAGGAAGCCGCGGTTCGGCTCGTGCTCCCACGGCACCGGGCCGTGGCCCTTCCAGCCGCTGCGGCGCAGCGCGTCGAGGCCGCGGTGGTAGCCGGTGCGGGCGTAGGCGTAGGACTCGACGACGCGGCCGGCGGCGTAGGCGTCGTCGGCCAGCTGCGCCCAGGCGAGCGAGGACGTCGGGAACTTCGCCGCGACCTCGGCGGGCGAGGCGCCCTGAGCCAGCGCCTCCAGCGGGCCGGGCTCGGCCGGGAGGTGGGTCGGCGGCGGGCCGCCGAGCAGGTTCTCGTGAATGCTCATGGGCCCAGTCAACCACTGCCGGGCGGCGTGCCCGGGTACCGCAGGGAGGGCGGTACCCGGGCACGGCCGGGGCGCGGCGCCGGAAGGGGGGCCGGGCGCGGCGCGCCGGGTGCGGGCCGGAAGGGGGTCAGGCCACGCAGCTCATGGTGGCGCTGTGCAGCTGGCCGAGGCGGGTGCCGGCGGCCGTGGCGAAGGTGAAGTACACCTTCACGGTGTTGTTGTTGAAGTTCATGACGTGGCTGACGGTGACGCCGTTGGGCTCGACCCAGTTGGTGAAGTAGAGGCCCCAGCCGACCTGGGCGGTGGCCAGGGCGGCGTCGAAGGTCTCGCCGACGCCGGTGCCGGCGACGGTCTCGGAGTGCAGCGAGGTGCCGTCCGCGGAGTAGGTGTTCTTGTAGACGTTCCCGTTGTCGACCGTGATCAGGTAGGTCTTGCCGGCGAACGGGGGCAGGCTGGTGCGGGCGGCGGAGGCCGTCGCGGCCGCGGTGCCGTCGTCGGCGGAGGCCTGTCCGGCGACGAGGGTGGCGCCGCCTGCGGAGAGGGCGAGGGCGGCGGCGAGGGCGACGAAACGGCGCTTCATGGGGCTGTTCCTTCCACGGTGGGACGGCTGGCGGGGCGCGGTGGGACGGTGCCCGGCCGAAGCTACCGACCGGCCGGACGGGGGTGTTGCCGGTCCGCGCACCGGGCGTCGTGGATCCGCGCACGTCGGTCGTGTCCGCAGGTGGGGGCGGGTGGTGGTGGGGCGGGACGGGGTCTGCCGGGGGTCGGCCGGGGGTGTCGGCGGGCCGCACATCGGTCCTGCCGATGGCCATTGATACCTTCGGGAAGGTTTGTTTCTATCGGGTGGGTGTCCCGACGCGTGCCCGCGCATTCGGCGGCGACCGCGTGCAGCGAAGAAGAGCCCGACCTTCCCCAGCGAGACCGCCGGGCAGGTGTTCCGGCGCCCCAACCGATGGATGAACCAGAAGGGCCAACTCCAGCCCACTGGAACGGAGTTCGAGATGATCAAGCTGCAAGACGCCCTGCGGCACGCCGCTGAACGCCCGGACCACGTCGCACTGGTGGACGGCGGACGCCGGATCACCTGGAGCGAACTGGCCGACGAGATAGCCAAGGTGGCCGGCGGCCTGGCCGCGGTGCTGCCCGAGGGACGGCCGGCCCGCGCCGCCTTCCTCTGCTGCAACGGCTGGGAGCTGGTCGTCACCATGGCCGCCTTCGAGACGCTGGGCGTGTCCGTCACCGGCCTCGACTTCGAGGCCGCCCCGGAGGCGACCGCGGACGCCCTGGCGCAGCTCCGCCCGACCGTCGTGGTCAGCAGCAAGCTGCACCGCCCGCTGCTCATCGCCGCCGGCTGGGCCGACCGCGAGGGCGTGCTGCAGGTCCACCTGCACGGCGTGGGCGAGGAGCTGGCCGCGCCCGAGCCGGTCGTCCCGGACCCGCAGGCCGGCGAGCCGGTGCACTACTCGACGCTGGCCGCCGCGCAGACCGCCGTGACCGCGCCGATCTCCCAACCCTACGAGCACTTCGCGGTGAGCTACGACGTCGCCGGGGACCCGCGGCTGGTGGTCCGCCGCCGCTCCTTCGAGGCCCGCAGGCTCGCCGAGCTGGTCGACGAGTTCGCCTTCGACGAGGACGACACCTACCTGGTGACCGTCCCGATGTACCACGCGTCGAGCCCGGGCTGGGCGCGGGTGTTCTTCGCCCTGGGCGGCACCGTGGTGCTGGGCCCGTACCACGACCTCGCCGAGATGTGCCGGCTGATCACCGACGAGGGCGTCACCGCCACCCTGATGGTGCCGCCGGTGCTCTCCCGGCTGCTCGCCCACCCGGCCTCCGCCGAGCTGCGGCAGACCTCCCGGCTGCGCTTCCTGCTCACCGGCGGCCAGCACCTCAACCGCTGGATCATCAACGAGGCCTGGGACCGCTTCGGCCCCGTCCTGCACCACTACTACGGCTCCACCGAGACCGGGCTGGTCACCCTGCTCGGCCCGGACGAGCTGGCGCTGTCGCCCTGCCGCTCCGGCCGTGCGATGCCGGGCATCGGCATCGCCGTGCTGGACGCCGAACACCGCCCGCTGCCGCCCGGCGCGCGCGGCCGGGTCGCCGTCGCGAGCTACCAGCTCATGGACGCCTACGGGGACGCCCCCGCGCCCTCCGTGCTGGTCGACCTGAGCGACGGCCAGGGCCCGCGGCCCTTCCTGCTCACCGGCGACGACGGCGTCATCGACTACGAGGGCCGGCTGGAACTCACCGGCCGGACCAGCGGCGCGGTGCGGGCCCGGGCCGACGGCGACCACGACTCCGCCTTCTTCGGGCTGGAGACCGAGCTGCTCGACCAGCCGGCCGTCCGCGACCTGGCCGTGCTGCGGGTCACCGTGCCGGACCACGGCCCCGTGCTCGCGGTGCCCTTCGTCCCGGTCGCCCGGGACCTGGAGGCGTCCGCCTACCGGGCGGTCAGCGCGGTCTGCGCCCGCCGGGTGCCGTGGATCTCCGCGCACGTGATCGCGGTCGACGCCATCCCGTACAGCCCCACCGGCACCATCCGCACCGGCGAGCTGCTCACCGAGATCATGCCGCTGGTCAACCTCTACATCCACCTGGACAAGCAGTCAGCTACGGAGATCCCCGCATGACCACGCCGGTTCCGCCGCACACCTCCGACGACCAGCTGGACGAGGCCGACCTCGGCACCCGGCTGCTCTCCCTCGAACGGGCGCTCACCGAGCTGCCCGCGGCCCGCCAGACCGCCGTCCTGATCGGCGAACTCCCGGACCACGGCGACGTGCTGCTGGTGGCCTTCGTGCCGGCCGACGCCGAGCGCGAGGAGTCCACCCAGCGCGCCGCCCGGGCCGCCTGCGCCCGGCTCGTCCCGGCGCTGCCCGCGCTGGTGATCCCGGTCGACGACATCCCGTACACCCTGGACGGAGAGCTGCGCGGGCAGCAGCTCTTCGACGAGATGCTGCCGCAGATCGCCCGCGACCTGCTGCTGCCCAAGGAGATGTCGGCCTGAGCCGGACTCCCCGGTGCCGGTCGCGCCCCGGCACCGGGGCCGGCGGCCCGGGGCCGGCGGGGGCACGAAACCCCGCCGGCCCCGGGCCGCACCCCTGCCTCAGCCGGCGTACGCGGCCAGGCCCGTCCGGGTGTACTCGGCGGCCGCCGCCTCCCAGCTGAGCGCACCGTGGGCGGCCAGCGTGTGGACGTCCCGCCAGGCCCGCTGGAGTGCAGAGTCCTCCCACTGGGCGGCCACCCCGCCGGCCCGGAAGAGCCGCTCCACCGCGGAGACGGTGAGTTCCACCGCCAGCGCGGTGTCCCGCAGGTTGCGACCCACCGCGCGGTCGCCGACGGCCCCGGCGTCCGCCCGCGTCGCGGCGTCAGCCAGCAGCGAGGCCGCGATGTCGATCTCGGCCGAGGCCCGCGCCATCACCTCGCAGCGGGCCGGGCTGACGGCCGGACCGCCCGGACCGTGAGTGTCCGCCAGCGGCGCCGCCCAGGCCTTCAGTGCGCCGCGCGCCGCCCCCACGGCGGGCGCGGCGAAGGCGAGCCCCGCCACCAGCCGCGGCGGCACGCCGTGGCAGCGGGCCCGGTCCGGGGCCGCGGAGGCCCGGACGAGGTCCATGAAGGCCAGGCAGCGGTGCGCCGGCACGGCCAGGGGTTCGGCCACGCTGACGTCGTGGCTGCCGGTGCCCCGCAGCCCGTTGCTGTGCCAGGTGTCGTGGACCGTCACCGCTTCCCGGGGGACGGCGACGATCAGGAAGTCGCCCGGCAGGGCCGCCGGGTCGGGCAGCGCGAGCAGCACCCACGCCGCGTTCCGGACCCCACTGACGCACCGCCAGCGGCCGGTGACCAGCACCCCGCCGTCGGCCGTCCGCTCCAGCCGGCCGGTCGGCGGCACGAGCGCGGCCGCGATCGGGACGTCCGGGGAGGCACCCCAGATCTCCTGCTGGCCGGCCTCGGGCAGGAAGGCGGCCAGCCGCCCGTGGGCCGCCTGCAGGGCGGCGCACCAGGCGGTCGAGGTACAGCCCTCCGCCAACGAGGCGGTCGCCGCGACGAGTTCGGTGAAGCTGCCCTCCGCGCCTCCCCAGCGGCGCGGGACGAAGTGGCGGGCGAAGCCGGAGCCGGCCAGCCGCTCGGCCAGCGCGGCGTCGAGGCCGCGCAGCCGGTCGGTCTCGGCGGCCCGGCCGAAGGCGGTCGGGCGGAGCGCGTCCGCGGCCGACGTGAGTGACCCGGGCAGCCCGGTGGTCCGGGCCGTGGTGCAGGGATCGTCCAGAATGCTCAACGTTGTCTCCCCCTGTCGTGGACTGGCGTCACGTGTCGGGACGACGCCGGCCGCCGGCAGGGCCGGGGCGCCCGTTGCCCGTTCGGTTAGCGGCGCAGCGGGCGGGGACGTCGTCGTCGACGAGGACAGCGTGGCCGACCGGAACCGGTCGCGGAAGGCGGCCGCAGCCACGGGGTGCGGATGCGGGCGTTCCGGGGCACGGGTACGTGGCCGGCTGCCGTCGTACCGCAGAATATTTGGAACATACCTTCGTGACGTTATGATTCGC
The DNA here is from genome assembly GCF_040683455.1 of Kitasatospora sp. NPDC093679. Classification (NCBI taxonomy): domain Bacteria; kingdom Bacillati; phylum Actinomycetota; class Actinomycetes; order Kitasatosporales; family Streptomycetaceae; genus Kitasatospora; species Kitasatospora sp. NPDC093679. The sequence continues at coordinate 10,012 of NZ_JBFBDW010000044.1, read as the reverse complement.
GCGAAACCCCGGCACGACCGTGCCGGCACCCCTGGAGGTTGAGCCATGGCGGCCAGCGGGAATCCGGTCAGCGGCACCAGCAGGAGCCGGGGAACGGCAGCAGGTCGGAGCGCTCCGGCCCTGAAACAGGCGCGGGCGCTGCGCACCCGGGCGACGGTCCTGGAGGCCGCCGCCGCACTCTTCGCCCGCAAGGGCTTCAAAGTCGTCACCATGCAGGAGATCGCCGAGGAGGCCGGTGCCACCAAGGGCGCCGTGTACTTCCACTTCCCCAACAAGGAGGCGCTCGCGGCCGAACTGGTCGGCAGCTTCTACGCGGCCGCGCCGAAGACCACCTCGGCCCTGGCCGACCCGGACCTCAAGCCGCTGGAGACCGTCCGCCGGCTGACCATGGAGACGGCGCGTCGGCTCCGCGACGACGCGGTGGCGCAGGCGGCCGTCCGGCTGCAGACCGAGCGCATGGTCACCGACGCCGAACTGCCGCTGCCCTTCATCGACTACATCGCCGTCTACACCCTGCTGCTGGAGCGGGCCAAGGAGGCGGGCGAGCTCCCGGCGGACGCCTCCGCGGAGTCGCTGGCGCGGACGATCGTCGCCTCGTTCTTCGGTGTCCAGCACGTGTCGTGGATCCTGAACGACCGCGCCGACGTGGTCGCGCGGGTCGAGGAGCTGCTGGACCTGATCCTGCCGGGGAGCTGACCGTCCCGCCCACCCCGATTCCGGCGGGGGCATCGGCTCCGCGCAGAACTGCGCGGAGCCGATGCCCCCGCTTTTCCCTTGTGGCGAAAGGGACTTGGGGGAGGGTCAAAGCTTGGCAACATACCTTCCCGGAGGTATATTTTCTTTCGGTCCCAAGGTCGGACCCTGGCCAGTGCCCTGTCGTTCACAGCCCCGTGGGGGAAGGCTCGCGATGGACACCTTTGCACCAGATCAGCTGACCCATCCGACGGCCGGACTGCTGCCGCGGCAGCGGAGCGCCGCAGATCTCGACTTCCATCGAACGGTGTCGCGCAAACTGGTCCACAAGGCCGCGGTCTCCGAGGTGTTCCTCACCGATTCGGCCAGAGCCACTGCGGACAGCTACCTGCTGGCCGCCCAGTGGCCCCGCGACCACGCGGTCTTCCAGCCCGGACCGGGCGGCACCGCCGACAGCATGGTCATCATCGAGACGGTCCGCCAGGCCACCATGTTCACGTTCCACGAGTACTACGGCGTGCCGCTCGAACTGCCCTTCGTCGCCAAGAGCTTCGACTTCGAGCTGACGGACGACCAGGCCGCGCGCGGCTCCTTCGGTGCGCCGCAGGAGGTCACCCTCGACCTGGTGGTCGACATGCCCGCCGAGCGCCGGGCCGGCCGCCGGATGCCCTTCCGGACGCACACCGTCGTCCACGCCGGCGCCGGGCGCCCCTGCGCCCGGGTGACCATCGGCGGCGAGATCCTCGACCCGGCGCTCTACCGGCGGCTGCGGGCCGCCCGCCCGGCCGAGCCCGGTCTCCCGGCCGAGGACGGCGGCGCGGTCGCCGCCACCCCGGCCCAGGTGGGACGGCGGCGCCCCGACGACGTGGTGCTGCTCGCCGCGCAGCCGGGCGACGACGCCCGCTGGCGGCTGCGGGTGGACCAGGGCCACCCCACCTTCTTCGACCACGGATCCGACCACGTCCAGGCGGTGCTGCTGCTCGAGGCCCTGCGCCAGAGCGGCCTGCTCGCCGACGGCCCGGCCCGGGGCGCCCTTGCCGAGGTGCTCACCGGCCTGCGGGTCGAGTTCCACGCGTACGGCGAGTTCGGTACGCCGATCCTGCTCGACGCCCGGGCCACGGGCGGCGAGCCCGGCACCCGGACCGTACGCGCCACGGCGGCCCAGGCGGGCCGTCCGATCGCCCAGGCGGACCTCGTGTTCCGCCCGGCCGCCCTGCCCGGCGGCCCCACGTCCTGACGGACCGCCGGGTGCGTCCGTGCACCGCCGTGCCCGCCGGCCCGCTCCGAAGGAGTCCTGATGGAACTTCAGCATCTGCGTTCGTTCCTCGAGGTGTCGAGCGAGATGAGCTTCACCCGGGCCGCCAAGAAGCTGAACTACGCGCAGTCCAGCGTGACCGCGCAGATCCAGCACCTCGAGGCCTCGCTCGGCGCCGTGCTGTTCGACCGGCGCGGCCGGCGGATCGCGCTGACCGAGAGCGGCATGCGGCTGCGCCCGGTGGCGGAGCGCATCGTCGCCCTGGCCGACCTCGCCCACCGCGAGGTTGCCGGCGCGGCGGACCGGCCGTCCGGCCGGGCCGAGCGCCCGGCCGCCGAAGCGGCCGGACCGGCCCTGGGGCGGGCCGCCGTGCCCCGCCGGGCGGGGGTCAGGTTGCCCGCCCAGCGGGGGCGCCTTCAGCTCACCCAACGGGCGCCCAGGGCGGGCAGCAGCACGTCCCAGGACGACCTGACCCGGGTGATCAGATCCAACTCCTCGCGCACCGACCCCAGATAGTGCGCGCCGAAGATGACGGTGGTCATCAACTGCGCCACCGGCTCCGGCGGGTAGTCGGAGTCCATCTCGCCCTGCTGCTGCGCCTGGACGACCAGGCGCAGCAGCGTGCGTTCCACGTCCGACACGAAGGCCGGCGTCCGCTTGGAGGACTGGGCCTCCTCGAGCAGCAGCCGCAGGGCCGCGTTGACCCGGATGTCGCGGTGCAGCCGGGCGACCAGCGCGCAGGTCACGTTCTTCAGGGTCGCCACCGGTGAGTCCGGGCTGTCGCCGACCCCGTCCTCGATCAACTTCCATGCGTCGTCAAGGTGTTGGACGAGCGCTGCGGCCAGTTCCTCCTTGGAGGCGAAGTGGCCGTACAGGGCTCCCTTGGTGACGCCGGTGCTCTGCGCCACATGGCCGAGGTTGGTGTTGGCGTAGCCGTGGGCGGCGAACTCCCTCGCTGCGGCGTCCAGCACCGCCTCGTACGTCCTCCTGGCCCGCTCCTGTTGTGCCATCGGCTTCCTTCCGTTCCACCACGTTGCCCGTGAACTCACGTACCGCAGTTCATGGTTCGAAGGCAAACCCTTCTTCCGGACCCCCGTCTATCGTCCATTCCCTCTCCATAAACGCACCGAGCGGCCCTCGGTCTGCCGGGTGTCCGGACCAAGGGCCGCTCGGTGCGTGCCGCGGCGGGGTGTCAGGCCCCGGTGCCCGGTCCGCCGGCGGTGCCGGCCTCGTGGCGCTTGCGCAGCTCGGCGCGGCGGAGCTTGCCGATGCCGGTCTTCGGCACGTCCTCGCGGGCGAGGGTGACGACCCCGCCCAGGCGCACCCCGTACCGCTCGGTGACCAGGTCGCGGATCCGGCGGTCGGCCTCGTCGGTGCCGGTGCCGCCGCGCGGGTGGTAAAAGACCACCAGCTCCTCCTCGCCGCCGGCCGCGGTGCACGGCGAGACGATGGTGAACGAGGGCTCCACGAAGGGGAGTTCCTCGACCAGCGCCTCGATCTCGTGGCCGTGGTACTCGGCGCCGTTGAGGGTGATCAGGTCGTCCACCCGGCCGGTGACGGTGAGGATGCCGTCCTCGATCACGGCGAGGTCGCCGGAGCGGAACCAGCCGTCCCCGGTGAAGGACCTGGCGTTCTGCTCCGGGTTCTCGTAGTAGCCGGAGAACACCGGGTCGCCGGTCACCTGGAGGCGGCCGACGGTGCCGGCCGGCAGCAGGGCGTCGTGCTCGTCCACGACGCGCAGCCGGACGCCCGGGTGCGGCCGGCCGACCGGGACGAACCGCTCGTCGCCCGTGGTGTCCGGGTCGAAGACGAAGTCGACGATGCCGGCCGAGGTCTCCGACATGCCCCAGCCGGGGTGCATCGAGGTGCGCGGCAGGCCGAACGGTGCCAGCAGGTCGAGGAAGCGCCGGATCACCCGGGCCTTGACCGACTCGCCGCCGTTCATGATGTAGCGCAGGCTGCGCAGGTCCCAGTCCCGGCCGGCGATCTCCTCGGCGCGGTCGTTGACCAGGCCGAAGGCGAAGTTGGGCGCCCAGGTGGTGTCGCAGCCGTGCCGGGAGATCTGCTCGAACCAGCGGGTCGGGTCGTCCAGGATCCACTCGGTGCGGGCGTGCACCTGGGTGCAGCCGAGCAGCACGTCGCGGGCGTGGAACATGACCAGGCCGCCGATGTGGTCGAGCGGCATCCAGTTGAACGAGCGGCTGGTCACGTCCAGCCGGCGGACCTGCGCGGTGGCCGTGGAGCGGGCCAGCACGTTGCGGTGGGTCAGCGCGACGGCCTTCGGCACGCCGGTGCTGCCGGAGGTCAGCAGCAGGACGGCCAGGTCGTCGGCGCGGGCCGGGTGCAGCTCCTCGGCCGGGGCGTGGCCGCGCAGCTCGCCGGTGCGGCCGAGCCAGCGGCCGGCCTCGGTCATCGCCCGGCCGGCCGGGGCGCCGTCGTCGCCGACGACCACCCAGGGGTTGTCGTAGCCGGCCCAGATCCACTCCAGCTGCTGGGCGGCGGCCTCGGGGGCGTCGGTGCGGCCCGGCGGCACCGGGATCGGCACCAGGCCGCCGAGGACGGCGGCCCAGAACGCGGCCAGCAGGTCGGACTCCTCGCGGATCTGCAGCAGCACCCGGTCGCCGGGGCGGGCGCCGCCCGCGCGCAGGCCGGTGAGGATCCGTCGGGCGCCGTCCAGCAGCTCGGGGTAGCCGAGCACGGTGTCGGAGCCGTCCGCGCGGACGAGGTGGATCCGGCCGGCGTCGGGCCGGGCGGCGGCGCGCTGCAGGGCCTCGCCGAGGTTGCAGACCGGGAGTTCGGGGGCCGGGCCGCCGTCGAGGACGGCGTCCGGCAGGGTGCGGGTGTCGGCGGGCGCGGTCATGCGGCGGCCTCCTCGCCGGTCGCGGCGGCACGGGCGACGAACAGCAGCGGGCCGCGGCCGATCCGCGGGCCGGGCTCCTTGCGGAAGCCGCCGTACTCGGCGACCACCTCGAAGCCGGCGTCCACCAGCAGGTCGCGCACCTCGGGGGCGGTGAAGACGGTCTGGTCGAAGAAGTTGGCGTACATCGAGACGGTGCCGTCGCCGTCCCGGGCGATGATCGTCTCCTCGTTGCGCCAGACCGCACGGTGGGCGTGCACGGACTGCCGGGCGAGCCGGGTGACGAGCAGGCCGTCGCCCTGGTGGTGGGCGATGATGTTCGGCTGGTAGCCGTCCACGAAGTTCAGCAGGTGGCCGATGTCCACCACGACGTGGCCGCCGGGGGCGAGCCAGCCGCGGACGGACTCCAGCAGCTGCCGCAGCTCGCCGCGGTCCAGCTGGTTGAGGGTGCTGAACAGGCTGTACACCAGGTCGAAGCGCCGGTCGGTGCGGTACTCCTCGGCCCGGGTGTGCACGTACTCGACGGCGGCGGAGCCGGGCTCCTGGGCCTTCGAGGCGGCGTACCCGGTGAAGGCGGCGCTCTGGTCGAGGCCCGTCCCGGGGTGGCCCAGGGCGGCCAGGGCCCGCAGGTTGGCGCCGGTGGCGCTGCCGATGTCGAGCACCGACCCGCCGGGCGGCAGGTACGAGGCGAGGAACTCGGTCTCGGTGGCGAGGTCGCGGAAATCCTTGCGGATCACCTCGTAGAACTCGCCCGGGTATTCGAAGCTGGACAGGCTGGACAAGGAGGAGGGCCTTTCGCTCGGGACCGGCGGGCGCCGGTCCTCCCGGGCCGTCCGGTCGGTGCCGGACGGCCCGGCGGGCGGCGTGGTTCGGGCGGTGCGGGACGGCGGTGCGGGCGGTGCGGGCGGTGCGGCGACACCGGCCGGGCGGCCCGGCGGACGGCGCCGGGTCAGGCGGCGTCGGTCAGGCGTGCGTGGTCGCGGCGGTACTCGCGCGGCGAGATGCCGTAGCGGTCGCGGAACAGCCGGCTGAAGTGCGAGGCGCCGTACAGGCCGGAGCGCTCGCCGATCATCGCGATGGTGAGGTGCGCCAGCCGCGGGTCGCGCAGCTCGGCGCAGCAGCGGTGCAGCCGCTCGTCGCGGATCCAGCTGGCCGGGCTCTGGCCGTGCTCCTGGAAGAGCTTCTGCAGGTAGCGCAGCGAGATGTGGTGGTGCTGCGCGAGCATCTCCGGCTTCAGCTCGGGGTCGGCGAGCCGGCTGCGGGCGAAGTGCTTGATCCGCTGCAGCATGGCGCGGCGGGCGAGGCCGGAGCTGCGGGCCGGACGGGGCGAGTCCTGGTCGCGGTCCATGTAGTCGGCGCACGCCTGGGCGACCAGCCCGGTGATGCCGCGGGCCAGCAGTTCGGCGGTGCGGTCGGAGGGCAGCGCGCCCTGGTCGGCGAGCTGGCGCAGCAGCTCGGGGACGGCGAGCGGGTCGGACAGCGGACAGCTCACCCGCAGGTAGGCCTCGCCTCCGCGGGTGCGGTGCTGGGAGACCCGGACGTCGTCGCCGTACTCCGGGGCGGTGCCCTCGACGACGGTGATCCGGACCTTTCCGAGGCTGACCTCGCTCACGTTCTCCACCACCGGCAGCACGGGCGGCTCCGGCGCCCGGCGCGGTGCCGTTCCGTTCTCGGTGTGCCCGTTCTCGGTAGGCATTGCATCCATGGCTCCCCCGCGAGGACTTGAGGCCGCGTCAGCCGGTACCCGGTCCGCCCCGGGAGGGCGGACCCCTCCATCATGGAAACATACCTTCTGGAAGGTATGCGGTTTTCATCGGCAGCAGTGATGCCCGGCCCGCTGTGAAGCGCTCCGGCCGGATCGTGCGCGGCCGCACAACAACCCGTGCGCGTTCCGACAAGTCGCCCGGCCGGGCCCCGCCTAGCGTCGGCGGTACAGATCAGTGCCGGGCGCGCGGATCACCGGCGCTGCGCGCGTCCCCCTGTGCACCCACCCAGAAGGGGCCCACCCGTGGCAATCAAGGTAGGCATCAACGGATTCGGCCGGATCGGCCGGAGTTTCCTCCGCGCCGCACTTGAGCAGAACGCCGACATCGAGATCGTGGCGGTCAACGACCTCACCGACGCGGCGACCCTGGCCCACCTCCTGAAGTACGACACCACGCTCGGCAAGCTGCCGGTGCCCGTGACGGCGGGCCAGGGCGAGATCGTCGTCGACGGCCGCAGCATCCGCGTCACCGCCGAGCGCAACCCGGCCGACCTGCCCTGGGCGGAGCTGGGCGTCGACGTGGTCGTGGAGTCCACCGGCGTCTTCACCGACGCCGAGAAGGCCAAGGCGCACCTCGCGGCCGGCGCCCGCAAGGTCATCATCTCGGCCCCGGCCACCAACCAGGACCTCACCATCGCGATCGGCATCAACGACGCGGTGTACGACGAGGACGTCCACAACGTGGTCTCCAACGCCTCGTGCACCACCAACTGCCTCGCCCCGCTGGCGAAGGTCCTCAACGACGGCCTGGGCATCGAGCAGGGCCTGATGACCACCGTGCACGCCTACACCCAGGACCAGAACCTGCAGGACGGTCCGCACAAGGACCTCCGCCGGGCCCGTGCCGCGGCCGGCAACATCGTGCCGACCAGCACCGGCGCCGCCAAGGCCATCGGCCAGGTGCTGCCCGAGCTCAACGGCAAGCTCGACGGCTACGCGCTGCGCGTCCCGGTCGTCGTCGGATCGGTCACCGACCTGACCGTCACCGTCGCCCGCGACACCACCGTCGAGGAGGTCAACGCGCTGTTCGCGAAGGCCGCCGAGGGCGCGCTGGCCGGCGTCCTGCGCTACACCGACGAGCCGCTGGTCTCCAACGACATCGTCACCGACCCGGCGTCCTGCATCTTCGACTCCGGGCTCACCAAGGTCATCAACAACCGCACCGTCAAGGTCGCCGGCTGGTACGACAACGAGTGGGGCTTCTCCAACCGCGTCGTCGACACCGTCCTGCTGATCGGCAAGCACGCCTGACCGGCGCCGCCGACCGCACACGCGGGCCGGGCGCCCGGGGCGAACCCCGGGCGCCCGGCCCGCGCCCGTGAACCGAGCGGGCGACCCGCGGCGAAGACGCGCCGCACCGGACGAACACCCGCACAGAGAGGGCCGACCCATGGTCAAGACGCCGTACCACGAGGGCGAGCAGGCGGTGCAGCAGCGGGCCGGCGAGGGCCACCCCGGCTGGGGCTCGCCGATGTTCGAGGCCGCGATCCCGCCGCCGTTCGACATGTTCCTGCGCCGCCAGCGGATGCTGGTGATCGGCGGCGTGGACGACGACGGCGCCGCCTGGTCCACCGTCCTGACCGGCCCGCGCGGCTTCGCCGGCGCCGTCGGTTCCCACACCATCCACGTCAAGGCCCTGCCGGTGGCCGGCGACCCGCTGGAGCACGTCTTCGACGAACAGCGCGACATCGGCATGCTCGCCATCGAGCCGCAGACCAGCCAGCGGATCCGGATCAACGGCGTCGCGCAGCGCGAGGGCGACGTCCTCGTCGTCACCACCGAGCAGGTCCTCGGCAACTGCCCCAAGTACCTGCAGCAGCGGGTGCTGCGCCCCGACGCACCGCAGGCCGCCGCGCCGGCCGTGCGCCGCTCCACCGTGCTCGACGCCGACCAGCAGCGCTGGATCACCGGCGCCGACACCTTCTTCATCGCCAGCCGCGCCCCGCAGCACGGCGCCGACGCCTCGCACCGCGGCGGCGCGCCCGGCTTCGTCGAGGTCCCCGCGCCGAACAGGATCGTCTGGCCGGACTACTTCGGCAACTCCTTCTACATGACCCTCGGCAACCTCCAGCTCGACCCCGCCTGCGGCCTCACCTTCCTCGACTGGGAGGCCGGCCACGCCCTGCACGTCACCGGGAAGGCCCGGATCGACTGGGACGAGTCCCGCACCAAGGCCGTCCAGGGCGCCCTGCGGCTGGTCGAGTTCGACGTCGAGCAGGTGGTCGAGGTCCGTGACTTCACCACCCTGCGCTGGAAGTTCGCCGCCCCCTCGCCCTTCAACCCGACCTGATCGGGCCCCGACCGCAGGAGGTACCCGCCGTGAGCCGCTACGACGCCCCCCGGCTCAGAGCCGCGCTGGCCGCCGTCCCGGACTACGTCCCCGGCCGCTCCCCGCGCCAGGGCTGCGAGAACCTCAAACTCTCCTCCAACGAGAACCCCTACCCGCCGCTGCCCTCGGTCGTCGCCGCCGTCCGCGAACAGGCCGGTCGGATCAACCGCTACCCCGACCCGGCCTGCACCGCCCTCGCCGAGGCGCTCGCCGCCCGCCTCGACGTCCCCGCCGACCGGCTGGTCTTCGGCACCGGCTCGGTCGCCGTCGGCCGGCTGCTCGTCCGCGCCACCGCCGGACCGGGCGACGAAGTCCTGTACGCCTGGCGGTCGTTCGAGGCGTACCCGATCATGGCCGAGGTCTGCGGCGCCACCTCCGTCCGGGTGCCGCTGCTCGCCGACGAGCGCCACGACCTCGACGCCATGGCCGCCGCGGTCACCGACCGCACCCGGCTGATCTTCCTCTGCACCCCCAACAACCCCACCGGCACCGCCGTCCGCCGCGCCGAACTGGAGCGCTTCCTCGACCGGGTGCCGGGCGACGTGACGGTCGTCCTCGACGAGGCCTACACCGAGTTCGTCCGCGACCCGGACGCCGCCGACGGCCTCGCGTTCCACCGCCGGCACGGCAACGTCGTGCTGCTGCGCACCTTCTCCAAGGCCTACGGCCTGGCCGGCCTGCGGATCGGCTACGCCGTCGCCCACCCCGAGGTGGCGGCCGTGCTCCGCAAGGCGGGGCTGCCGTTCGGCGTCAGCGGGCTCGCCCAGGACGCCGCACTGGCCTCGCTCGCCGCCGAGGACGAACTCCTCGACCGGGTCGAACTGCTGGTGAAGGAACGGGCCCGGGTCACCGCGGCGCTCCGTGAGAGCGGCTTCGACCTGCCGGACAGCGAGGCCAACTTCGTCTGGCTGCGGCTCGGCGGGCGCACCGCCGCGTTCACCGGGGCCTGCGCGGAACTCGGCGCCGTGGTCCGACCGTACGGGACGGACGGCGTGCGGATCACGGTGGGGGAGCCGGAGGCCAACGACGTGGTCCTGCGGGCGGCTGCCGCCTGGCGGTAACCGATCAGGGGCGCGTGGGGGCACCTCCCGGCCGAAGGCTGGGAGGTGCCCC
>NZ_JBFBDW010000043.1:0-67963 GCF_040683455.1 Kitasatospora sp. NPDC093679 | reverse complement strand
TTTATTTTTATTTTTTTATTTTTTTTTTTATTTGTTTTTTTTGTTTCGCTTTTCCGAGCACCCCGGCCGCCCGGCGGGCGCCCCGCCCCCCCCGCCCGACGCCGACACGTGCCCGCCCCCGCGCCCCGCGGGCCCCTGCCACCACCCGAGGACGACGCCCATGCGGCTGTACCTGCTGGCCCTGAACCCGACCGATTCGGTCACCGAGGGCTTCCTGCCCGCCGCCGAGCGGCTCGGCCTCTCGGTCACCGTGCTCACCGACCAGCCGGACGCCCACCGCGAGGCCTACCGCGGGCTGGCCGTGCCGCCCGAGGTGCTGGGCTGCGAGGTCCGCGACTTCCGCGAGGTCGTCGGCACGGTCTCCCGTCACCACGCACCGGACGCGGTCTTCAGCAACAGCGACCACCTGCAGACCCAGACCGCCCTGGCGGCCGACTACTTCGGACTGCCGGCCAAGGACTGGCGGGCCACCCTGCGGGCGAAGAACAAGGCGCAGCTCCGCCGTCACCTCGCCGCGGCCGGCCAGGACGCCGTCCGCGCCCTCGAACTCGCCCCGGGGCAGCCGCTGTCCGAGCTCGACCCGCCGTACCCGTGCGTGGTCAAGCCGCGCGAGGGGGTCGCCAGCGAGGACGTCGCCCTGGTCGCCGACGCCGCCGAACTCGCCGCCCACTGCGCCGCGGTGCGCCGGCGGCGGCCGCAGGACGCCCTGGTGGTCGAGGAGTTCCTGGAGGGCGAGCTGCACACCCTGGAGACGCTCGGCGACGGCACCCGCCGCCAGGTGCTCGGCGGGTTCCGCACCCGGCTCTCCCCGCCGCCGCACTTCGTCGAGGAGGCACTGGAGTTCGTCGCCGAGCACCCCGGCCCGGTGGTCGACCAGGTACTGGCCCAGCTGGACGCCCTCGGGGTGGGGCTCGGCGCCTGCCACACCGAGTTCGTCGTCCAGCCGGACGGCCGGGCCCGCATCATCGAGGTCAACTACCGTGCCATCGGCGACCAGTGCGACCTGATGCTGGCCGAGCTGCTCGACATCCCGTACTTCGAACTCGTGCTCCGCGTCCACCTCGGCGAGGCGCTCCCGGACGACCTGGGCGCCCGCACCGGCACGCACGGCCACAACCGGCCGGTGCTCGCCGACCGGGCCGGCACCCTCACCGCCGCGCCGCCCGCGCAGGAGCACGACGAGGACGGCGTCCGCCTGGTCTACCGGCCGTTCCGCCCGATCGGCGAGCACCACGAGCACCACCGCACCAACCGGGACTACCTCGGCGTGGTCTGGGCGGTCGGCGCCGACCGCACGGCCGTGGACGCCGCGGTCGACCGGTTCCTCGCCGCCAACCGCTGGGAGATCACCCCGTGACCGCGGCCGTCCGCACGGACGACCCGGAGGAGCTGCTGACCCGCCGCGTGCTGGGCGCACTGCACCGCGAGGACGTGCTCGGGCTGCGCTCGGCCGCCACGCTCGAAGAGCGACCGGACGGCGTCTGGCTGCGCGGCGGCCGGCTCGCCCTGCCGGTCACCGAGGACGGGTTCCAGAGCCGCTGGACGGCCCGCCGCCCTCTGCTGGAGGTCGACGGCCGCCCGCTGACCGGCCTCGACGAGATCCTCGCCGCGGTCGCCGGCCTCGCCGACCCGCGCGACCGGGACGGCCACACCGCCTTCGCCGAGGAGTGCCGGCAGGCGCTCGCCACCATGCGGCTGCACGACCTGGCCCGGCCCGCCGTGTTCGACGGCCTCGCCGAGCGCCTCGGCCCCGACCCGGCCGACTGGACGGGCCCGGCCGCCTCGCTCGGCTTCGACACCCTCGCCGCCTACCTCGACCACCCGGTGCACCCCGCCGGACGGGGCCGGGCCGGCCTCACCGACGACCAGTTGCGCGGCCACGCACCCGAGTTCCACCCCGCCTTCGAACTGCGCTGGCTGATCCTGCCCGAGGCGGCCGTCACCCGGCACGGAACCGGCCCGCTGCCCGCGTGGTGGCCCGCCCCGGCCGACCTCGGCGAGCCCGGCCCGGGTTTCGCCCTGCCCGTCCACCCGCTCACCGCGACACCCGGCCTGGCCGCGCCGGTGCCCGGTGCCCGGCTCGCCGAGCGGCCGTACCTGACCGTCCGCCCGACCCTGTCGATGCGCACCGTCGCGGTCGTCGAGGACCCGTCCGTCCACCTCAAACTGCCCGTGGCCACCGCCACCCTGGGCCTGCGCAACCGGCGCACCATCAAGCCCGGCAGCCTGGTCGACGGCGCCGCCGGGCAGCGCCTGCTGGAGGCCGTCACCGCCCGCGAGGCCCGGTTCGCCGGCACCGTGCTGCACGCCGACGAGCAGTGCTTCGCCCACGCCGGCCACGAGCTCCTCGCCGTCCTGCTGCGCCGCCAACCCGCGGGCCTGGAAGAGGCGGTGACCGTCCCGCTGGCCGCCCTGCTCGCGCCCTCCCCCGGCGGGCGCACCGTCCTCGACCACCTCGCCGACCGGTTCCACGACGGCGAGGTGCTGCGCCTCTACGACGAGCTGCTGCAGCTGCTGCTCGACTGGCACACCACGCTCTTCTCGTACGGCATCGCCCTGGAGGCGCACCAGCAGAACACCTCGCTGGTGCTGGACCGCCCCGGCGGCCGCACCCGGATGCGGCTGCTGCTCAAGGACGACGACGGCCCCCGACTCAACACCGCCCGCCTCGGCGAACTGGCGCCGTACGCCGACGCGTTCGACGACGCCCGGATCGCCGGCACGGACGACCGGCCGGTCACCGACCTGTTCACCACCATCACCGGCCACCTGTGCACCGGCGCCCTCGCCTTCGGGCTCGCCGCCCTCGGCCGCGCCCCGCTCGCACGGACCCTCGGACTGCTGCGCACCCGGCTCACCGAGGCCGTCGACCGGCTCGGCCCGGCCGGCGCCCCGCTGCGCACCGCCCTGCTCGACGCCCGGGAACTGCCGGTGAAGGCGATGGTCACCGCCGGCACCCTGCTCAGCAAGGAGCGCTCCGGCGCGGCCGACATCAACAAGCACTACACCACCGGGCCCAACTACCTGCTGGAGGCGCCCAGGTGAGCACACCCGCAGGCGCCCGCCGCCCACACCCGCGAGGGAGCAACCGGATGACCCCACGGCTCGACGCCCGCCGCACCTGCGCCCCCACCGGGCTGCCCAGCGCCGACCACGCCGTCGCGCACACCCTGCTCAACTGCCTGCTGCGCGAGGTCTCCGCGCCCGAGCACCAGACCGCCGTCCTGGACGGCCACCTGGTCGTCCGGCTGCCCCGCCGCGGCGCTCTGCTGCGGGTCGCGCTGCGCCGCACCTCGCTCTCCGGCGCGCACCGCTTCACCGGCCCCGTCCTCGCCCGCACCGCCGACGCCCCGCGCGCGAGCAGCCTGCGGGAGGGCGCCTGGCGGGAGCTGGGCTGGCGGGAGCTCGCCGAGCAGGTCGAGGCGGAACTCGGCCACCGCGGCGGCACCGCCAACGACGAGTTCCTCGCCCAACTCGCCTCCAGCCACGCCGGGGTGACCGCCGCCCTGGCCGACCGCCCGGAGCCCGGGCCGGACCGCTACCTGGAGTCCGAGCAGGCGCTGCTGTTCGGGCACCGCTTCCACCCCGCGCCCAAGGCCCGCTCCGCCGGGCGCACCGCCGACCCGGCCGCCTGGACGGCCTACGCGCCCGAGGCCCGGGCGGCCTTCCGGCTGCGCCACCTCGCCGTCCGCGCCGAGCTGCTCGCCGAGGACGCCGCCGACCCCGCCGCGGCCGCCCTGCTCGACGGGCTGCGCGGCGCCGTCCCGGCCGGCTACCGGCTGCTGCCCGCCCACCCGTGGCAGTTCTCGCTGCTGCGCGATCACCCGGCGCTCACCGCCGCGCTCGCCCGCGGCGACGTGCTCGACCTGGGCCCGGGCGGCGCGCCGTTCACCGCCACCGCCTCCGTCCGCACGCTCCACGGCGCCGGCGCCTTCCTCAAGTTCAGCCTCAACGTGCGGATCACCAACTGCCTGCGCAAGAACGCCGCGTACGAGCTGGCCGGCGCCGTCGCGCTCACCCGGCTGCTGGCCGGGCCGTTCGCCGACCTCGCCCGGCGCTTCCCGGACGCCGCCGTGCTGCGCGAACCCGCCTTCCGCACGCTGGCCCTGCCCGGCCCGGACGGCCGCCCCGACACCGCGCTGTACGAGGGCCTCGGCCTGATCGTCCGCGAGGGCCTGGCCGGCGCCGTCCGCCCCGGCCTCACGCCGCTGCTGGCCGCCGCCGTCGCCGACGAGTACCCGACCAGCTCGGCGCAGGTCGCCGCCCTGCTGGACGGCGCAGGCCCGGCCGCCGCCCGCGACTGGTGGGCCCGCTACCTGCGGCTGGTCGTCCCGCCGGTGCTCGCCGCCTACTTCGACCACGGCGTGGTGCTGGAACCGCACCTGCAGAACGTGCTGGTCTGCGTGGACGGCGACGGGCGGCCCGGGCAGGTGCTCTTCCGCGACCTGGAGGGCACCAAGCTGCTGCCCGGCCGGCACGGCGCGGCGCTCGCGGGCCTGCCGCCCGAGGTAGCCGGGCCGATGACCTACGACGCCGACCGCGGCTGGGACCGGGTGGTCTACTGCCTGCTGGTCAACCACCTCTCCGAGCTGCTCGCCGCCCTCGCCGACCAGGCCCCGCCCGCCCGGTCCGGCCGGCTGGAGGCCGACCTCTGGGCCGAACTGCGCACCGTGCTGGACGAGTGCGCCGACGCGCACGGCCGCCCGGCCCGGCTGACCGCCCTGCTGGACGGCGCCCCGCTGCCCGCCAAGGCCAACCTGCTGACCCGCTGGGAGCGCCTCCCCGACCGGCAGGCCGGCTACGTGCGGCTGCCCTCGCCGCTCGCCCCCGAGGTGCTCGCCGAGGCCGCCCGGTGAACGCCTCCCCGGGCGCCCTGGTCGCCCGCCGCGTCGAGGCGCTCGCCCCGGAGGAGCTGCCCGCCTTCCTGTACGACCTGCCGGCGCTGCGCGCCCACGCCGCCGCCGTCCGGGCCGCGCTGCCCGCCCGGGTCGAGCTGTACTACGCCGCGAAGGCCAACCCGGAGCCGGCCCTGCTGACCGCCCTGCGACCGTACGTGGACGGCTACGAGGTCTCCTCCGGCGGCGAGGCCGCCCACGTCGGGGCCGCGGTGCCGGGCGCGCCGACCGCGTTCGGCGGCCCCGGCAAGACCCCGACCGAGATCGCCGCCGCCCTGGCCGCCGGGGTGCACCGCTGGCACGTGGAGAGCGTCCACGAGCTGCGCCTGCTCGCGGCCTCCGGCAAGGCCGTGGACGTCCTGCTGCGGGCCAACCTGCCGGTGGCCGAGGGCCGCCTCGACGGTGTCGCCCTGGCCATGGGCGGCCGGCCCGGCCCGTTCGGCATGGACCCGGCCGGCGTCGAGGCGTGCCTGCGCCTGCTGGACTCCCCCGGCTCCGGCCGGCTGCGGCTGCGCGGCATCCACGCCCACCTCGCCAGCGGCCTCGACGCGGCGGGCCAACTCGCCCTCACCGAGCGGATCGTGGACTACGCCGCCGGCCTCGGACTGGCCGAGGCCAACGTCGGCGGCGGCATGGCCGTGGACTACGCCGACCCCGGCCGCCGCTTCGACTGGACGGCCTACGGCACCGGCCTGGAGAAGCTGCTCGACCGGCACCCCGGACTGCGGTTGCGGATCGAACCGGGCCGCTCGCTCACCGCCTACTGCGGCTGGTACGCGACCGAGGTGCTGGACCTCAAGCACAGCCACGGCGAGGACTTCGCGGTCGTCCGCGGCGGCACCCACCACCTGCGGACCCCGGCCACCCGGGGCCACGCCCAGCCCTTCGCCGTGCTGCCGTCCGAGCACTGGCCGCACCCGTGGGAGCGGCCGACCGCGGCGGGCCCGGCGGTCACCCTCTCGGGCCAGCTCTGCACGCCGAAGGACGTGCTGGCCGCCCGGGTGCCCGCGGCGGGCCTGCGGGCGGGCGACCGGGTGGTGTTCGCCATGGCCGGCGCCTACGCCTGGAACATCTCCCACCACGAGTTCCTCATGCACCCCCACCCGGGCTTCCACTTCCTGGACGGGTAGCGGTCCCGGGTGCGCCCGGTGCCCGGTGGTCCCGGGGCCGCCGCAGGTCGGGGGTGGCCGGGCATGGGAGAGTGGTATCCGGCGAAGGGAGCGTTCGGGTGCTGATGGAGAAGGTGGCGGAGATCCTCGCCGAGGCGTCGGCGGAGGCGGTCGAGCCCCGGTTCCGGGCCCTCGCGGCGGGCGAGGTGCTGGAGAAGGCACCCGGTGAGATCGTCACCGTCGCCGACCGGGAGGCCGAGGTGATCATCTCCCGGCGGCTGCGCGAGCTGCTGCCGGTGCCGGTGGTCGGCGAGGAGGCGGTGGCCGCCGATCCGTCGCTGGCCCGGGCGCTCTCCACCGAGCCGGCGTGCTGGCTGGTGGACCCGGTCGACGGCACCGCGAACTTCGTCGCCGGCCGCCCGGACTTCGCGGTGATGGCCTCGCTCGTCCGGGCCGGCCGTACGGTCGCCTCCTGGATCTACCAGCCGGTCGACGGCGTCTGCTTCTCCGCCGAACTCGGCGCCGGCGCCTGGCGGGACGGGCAGCGGATCCTCCGGCGGCCGGCCGCCCCGGAGCCGGCGACGTGGCGGGGCTCGGTGAAGAGCCGCTTCCTCGACCCGGTGCTGCACCACCGGCTGCAGACCAATGCCCGGGTGTTCGGCGAGGTGTCCGCCGGCCGGCGGTCGGCCGGCATGGAGTACCCGCAGCTCGCCGACGGCCGGCAGGAGTTCATCCTCTACTGGCGCACCCTGCCCTGGGACCACGCCCCCGGTTCGCTGCTGGTGACGGAGGCCGGCGGCGTGTCCGCGCGGCTCGACGGCAGCGAGTACCGCCCGGAGCCGCCGGGCGGTCTCGACGGGCTGCTGGTCGCCTGCGACCCGGCGGTGTGGGACCGCACCCAGGAGATCCTGCTCGGCGCCACCGTGCACTGACCTCCCCGGGCCGCCTCGACTACCAGAGCACCGGGAGGCGCTCGGGCAGCCGCTTGATGAAGCCGGGGCGCCAGGCGAGCTGCTCGACGGGCAGGGCGAGCCGCAGCTCCGGCAGCCGCTGGACCAGCGCGGTCAGTGCGATCCCGGCGTGGGTGCGGCCGAGCGCGGAGGCGGGGCAGAAGTGCCGGCCGGCGCCGAAGGCGAGGTGCGGGTTCTCCGGGCGGTCGAAGTCGATCCGCTCGGGGTGCGGGAAGACCTCCGGGTCGTGGTTGGCGCCCTCGACCAGGACGAGCACCAGTTCGCCCTTCCGGACGAGCACCTCGCCCAGCCGGACGTCGGCCAGGGCGAGCCGGGGCAGCGCGTCGCCGATGGACAGGTTCCAGCGCAGCAGTTCCTCGACCGCGCGGTCGATCACGCCCGGCTCGGTGCGGATCCGCCCGGCCAGCTCCGGCTGCTGCACCAGCATGATCACGGCGTGCAGCAGGAACGACGAGGTGGAGACCGCTCCGGCGCCGAACAGCGAGAGCGCCACGGTGGCGAGCAGCTCGTCGGGGATCCGGTCGGCGGCGTCCGGCGAGCGGCGCAGTTCGGCGAAGCGGCCGAGCAGGCCCTCGGTGGGCTCCGGGGCGGCGTTGAGCCGGTCGACCATGTAGCCGAGGTCCTTGTACCAGTTGGCGGCCGAGCCCTCGAAGGGGGTGGGGCTGGTGAGGAAGGCGACGTCGATGCCGGCCATCAGCCGCCGCCAGTCGTCGGTGGGGATGCCGAGCAGCCGGCAGTGCAGGGCGGCCGAGTAGGGCTCGGTGAAGCCGTCGCGCAGTTCGCCGGGGGCGCCCTGCTCGATCAGCCGGTCGATCAACCGGTGCGCCTCGGCGGCCAGCCAGGGTGCCAACTCCTTGTCGGCGCGCGGGTTGAGGGTCTTCATGACGGCCTGCCGCAGCCCGGCGCTGTTGATGTTGCCCATGTTGTCGACCACCTCGGGCGGGATGGTCAGGGCGTACTGGCGCGGGACGCCGGGGTTGGCGGTGTCCTTGAGGCTGAACCGCTCGTCCTCCAGCACCTGCCGGGCGAGGTCGAAGCTGCTGACCAGCCAGGCCGGATCGCCGGTCATGGTGCGGACCTTGGCCACCGGGTGCTTCGCGCGCAGGGCGGCCACCTCCTCGGGGACGAGGTCGCCCCGGCGGGAGAGCGGGAAGGCGAACTCGGGCTGTTCGGTGACGGTCATCGGGCTCCTCGCGGTGGCAGGGGTGGGGGTGGTGCGGTGATCGGGGTTCAGGCCGCGCGGCGGTCGGCCGCGGCATCGGCATCGGCGGGCCGGACGACCGCGTAGGCCTGGCCGGGGGCCGCGCGCAGCCCGTCCGACCGGCCGAACAGCACGGGGGTGAGCGGCAGTTCGAGGTGGTAGCAGGCGACGGAGCTGGGCACGCCGAGCAGGGCCGGGGTGTTCAGGAAGAACGGCAGCTCGGCCGCGATGTAGCGCAGGCCGGCGGCGAGTTGGTCGGCGGTCGGGGCGGCGCCGTCGAGCCGGGCGCGGAGGAAGCCGAGGGCCATCCGCTCGGCGGCCTCGCGAAAGGGCCGGTCGTCCGCCAGGGCGGCCAGCACCTCCGTGTGCAGGCGACGGTACGTCTCGCCGCCGGTGAAGTCGGAGAGGGCGTGGGTGCGGACGCCCGGACGGCCCGCGTCGGCGGCACCGCGTTCGACGCGCCGCCGGGTGGCCTTGACCTCCTTGGCGGCGCGGCGGGCGGCGGCGTCCGGCGGGTAGCCCTGGGCGCCGAACTGGGCGTCCACGTGCAGGTCGGCGTGGACGATGTCCACCGTGTCGAAGAACTCCTTCCCCCAGTGGACGAGTCGGGTGATGCGGCGGGCGCTGAAATAGCTGTTCCCGGGGCTGACGCCGATCAGCAGGTGGTCGCCGCGGGCGAAGACCCGACGGCACCGCCCGGAGTACGGGAATGCCTGGAATTCGTCGATCGTGGTGCTCAGCAGTGTTTCGCTCATGCCGATTCCTCCGCCGGACGGGGACGGGTGCGGACGGCTCCGGATTCACCGGGCCGGAGGTGCGCGTGCAGGGCGGCCGCACGGGTCCGGCGCCGGGGTGGGGCGCTGCGGACGGGGCCGGGGAGTGGGGGCGGGCAGGCTCAGATCGCCCGCGAGCAGGCCGAAGACGGCACGGCGGAGCCCCCTCGCGCCGCTAGTCCCGGGGAGCCGTGTGCTCCCGGTGTGGCGGCGACCACGAGAAGCTACCGCCGATCTTCACCGGGTCGGCAAGCCTGCCCCGGGGATTGGCGGAATTCCCACCGGGCGCGGCCGAAAAGTGCTGGAAAAGCGTCGCACCGCATGTCCACGGAACGAATGTTCGCCGATTAACAAATCGCCGGAGGAATGGCCAGTGTGCCTTCCTCCGAAATGAACCGACCGACCGTCATCCGCCGCTGTGCGATTCCTCCGCCCGGCGCCCGGCCGCCAGGACGGCGGCGAGGACGGCGTCCACGTCCGCGGGTGCGGTGTGCGGGTTCAGCAGGGTGAGCTTCAGACGGACGCGACCGGGGCCGTCACCCGGGAGTTCGGTGCGGCCGACGACCGCACGGCCGGTGCGCAGCAGCTCGCGGCGGAGTTCGGCGTTGAGCCGGTCGAGCCGGGCGGGGGCGGCCGACCGGGGCCGGTGGCGGAAGACCACGGTGGTGAGCACCGGCGGGCAGTGGAGTTCCAGCTCGGGTTCGGCGGCGACGGCCTCGGCCGTGTACCGGGCCAGCCGGTGGCAGGCGTCGACCAGGGCGCCGAGGCCGGAGCGGCCGAGCACGGCGAGGGTGACGGCGAGCTTGAAGGCGTCCGGGCGGCGGGTGGTGCGCAGCGAGAGGCCGAGCAGGCTGGGGTAGCCCGCCTCCTCGTCGTCGGCCGGGTTGAGGTAGACGGCCCGGCGGGCGAGCGGGGCGTAGGTGTCGGCGCGGCGGACGAGGAAGACGCCCGCGGCGGCGGGCTGCCAGCCGAGCTTGTGCCAGTCGAGCGCGAGCGAGTCGGCGCGGCCGATGCCGTCGAGCAGCGGGGCGAGGCGGTCGGAGAGCAGGGCGCCGCCGCCGTACGCGGCGTCGACGTGCAGCCAGGCGCCGTACTGAGCGGCGAGGTCGGCGGCGCGGTGCAACGGGTCGATCGCACCGGTGTCCGTGGTGCCGGCGGTGGCGACCACGGCGATCGGGGTCTCGCCGCGGCGGACGGTGTCGGCCAGGGCGTCGGCCAGGGCGCGGCCGTCCATCCGCAGGGTGCGGTCGACGGGGACGGGCCGGACGGCCCGTTCGCCGAGGCCGAGGACGGCGGCGGCGCGCTGGACGGAGAAGTGCGCGGCGGCGGAGGCGAGGATCCGCGGGCGGGCCCCGGCGGGGAGGCCGTGCAGTTCGGCGCCGGGGAAGGCGCGGTCGCGGGCGAGCATCAGGCCCATCAGGTTGGACTCGCTGCCGCCCGAGGTGAGGACGCCCGCGGCCGTCGCCGGGAGGCCCGCCAGGGCGGCGAGTTCGGCGAGCAGGGCGGTCTCGAGGGCGGTGGCGGCGGGGGCCTGGTCCCAGGAGTCCTGGGAGGGGTTGAGGGCGCTGACGGCGAGGTCCGCGGCGGCGGCGACGGCCAGTGGCGGGCAGTGCAGGTGGGCCGCGCAGGCGGGGTCGGCCGGGTCGGCGGCGTACCCGGCGAGCAGCCGGGTGAGCCGGGCCAGGGCGTCGGGGCCGGACGGGGCGGCGAGGGCGGCGCGGACGAGTCCGGTGATGTCGTCGGGCCGGCCGGCCGGGATCGGGCCGCCGCGGTCCTCGGCCCCGGCGGCGAGCGCGGTCAGCACCTCGTCCAGCAGCGGCCGCAGCGCGGCGGGGCCGGCCCTGCCGCCGGAGAGGGCGTCGGAGCCGGCCGGGGGTCTCACGGCTGCGCCCGGGAGGCGGCCTCGACGGCGTCGGCGAGCCGGTCGAGGACGGCGTCGGCCTGTTCGTCGGTGATGGTGAGCGGCGGCAGCAGCCGGAGCACCGCGCCGTGGCGGCCGCCGAGTTCGACGATCAGGCCGCGCTGCAGGCAGGCCTCGCGGACCCGGACGGCGAGCGCCGGGTCGGCGGGCAGGGCGCCGCAGCTGTCGGGGGTGCCGGCCGGGTCGACGAGTTCGACGCCGAGCATCAGGCCGCGGCCGCGGACGTCGCCGATCGCCGGGAGGTGGCCCTGGAGGCCGGCGAGCCGGGCGGCCATCCGTGCGCCGACCGTGCGGGAGCGCTCGACCAGGCCCTGTGCGGCGACGTACCGCAGGGTGGCGGCGCCGGCCGCCATGGCGAGCGTGTTGCCGCGGAAGGTGCCGGTGTGCGCGCCGGGCCGCCAGCCGTCGTAGTCCTCGCGGTAGACGACGGCGGCCAGCGGGAGGCTGCCGCCGATGGCCTTGGAGAGGACGATCGCGTCCGGTTCGATGCCGCTGTGCTCCACCGCCCACATGGCACCGGTGCGGCCGACGCCGGTCTGCACCTCGTCGACGATCAGCGGGATGCCGCGGTCGGCGGTGATCCGGCGCATGGTGCGCAGCCAGTCGTCCGGGGCCGGGACGACCCCGCCCTCGCCCTGGACGGCCTCCAGGATCATCGCGGCGGGGGCGGCGACCCCGCCGGCCGGGTCGTCCAGCAGCCGTTCGGTGTAGGCGGCGGACAGCTCGGCGCCGCGCTCGCCGCCCACCCCGAAGGGGCAGCGGTAGGGGTACGGGTAGGGCAGCCGGGTGACTTCGCCGCCGCCGGGCAGCGGCGCCTTGACGGCGACCGAGCCGGTGACGGCGAGCGCCCCGGCCGTCATGCCGTGGTAGGCGCCGGTGAAGGCGAGGGCGCCGCTGCGGCCGGTGGCGGTCTGCATGAGCTTGAGGGCGGCCTCGACAGCGTCGGTGCCGGCCGGGCCGCAGAAGTGCACCTTGGCGCGGGCGGCGAAGGCGGGCGGCAGCGCCTCGAAGAGGGCGGTGGTGAAGTCGTCCTTCTCGGCGGTGGCGATGTCGAGGAGGTGGAGCGGGGCGCCGCCGTCGAGGGTGCGGCGGATGGCCTCCAGCACGACGGGGTGGTTGTGGCCGAGGACGAGGGTGCCGGCCCCGCTGAGGCAGTCGAGGTAGCGCCGCCCGTCGGCCCCCTCCACGGTCATGCCGTTGGCCCGGACCGGCACGATCGGGAAGGACCGGGCGTAGGTGCGGGCGGCGGACTCGCGGATGCGCTGGCGGCGCAGGATGGCGTCACCGGCCGGGGCGGCGGTGTCGACGGTGGGGCTCACGGACGGGCTCTCCTCGCGAAGTTAGGTAAGCCTAACTTTACTGGCTGGAGCCGGTCCGCCGCCGCAGGATCGGACATTTCCCCCGGATCCACCCCGGGTACGGCTCCGCCCTGCCCCAACGAGCCGGCCGCCGAAAGGTCACGGCCCGGGTGGGTGCGACAGCTGCGGCCGCCCGTCGCACCGCCCCTCCCCGACCGGCCCCTAGACTGCGGCGCATGGCCGAGGACGATCGCGCGGAGCGCGCACGCACCCGGGAGTTCTTCGCGGTCCGGGCCGCGGGGTGGGACGCGAAGTTCCCCGACGACGGACCGCGCTACGCCGCGGCGATCGCCGAACTGGCGCCCGGCGAGGGCGCGTTCGTGATCGACGCCGGCTGCGGCACCGGGCGGGCGCTGCCGCTGCTGAGGGACGCGGTCGGGCCCCGGGGCACCGTGCTCGGGGTGGACCTGACGCCGGAGATGCTGGCCGTGGCCTCGGCCCGCCGCCCGGTCGCGGCCCTGGTGCAGGCCGACTGCGCCCGGCTGCCGCTGCCCGACGCGGTGGCCGACCTGGTGTTCGGCGCCGGCCTGATCTCCCATCTGCCCGGCCCCGCCGAGGGCCTGCGCGAACTCGCCCGGGTGACCAGGCCGGGCGGCCGTCTCGCGCTCTACCACCCGATCGGGCGGGCCGCGCTCGCCGCCCGGCACGGCCGCGCGCTCACCCCGGACGACCTGCGGGCCGAGTCCAACCTCCGCCCGCTGCTGGCCGCGAGCGGCTGGCGGACGCTCTCGTACACCGACACCGACGAGCGCTTCCTCGCCGTCGCCGAACGGGTCTGATCAGCCGCGCCAGCGGTAGCAGAGCTCGGGCCGGCCGACCTGGCCGTACTGCGGCTCCCGGACGGCGAGCCCGGTGTCGACCAGGTGCTCCAGGTAGCGGCGGGCGGTGATCCGCGAGACCCCGGCGGCGGTGCCCGCCGCGGCCGCGGAGAGCCCGGCGTCGGCGGCCCGCAGCACCCCGGCCACGGTCTCCAGCGTCGGGGCGCTCAACCCCTTGGGCAGCGCGGACCGTTCGGGGGTGCGGAGCAGGGCGAACGCCTGGTCGACCTCGTCCTGGCCGACCGCCTCGCCGGGCCGGCCGAGGCTGGCCCGGTAGCGGGCGTAGCGGTCCAGCCGTTCGCGCAGCGCCGCGCTGCTGAACGGCTTCAGCAGGTACTGGACGACGCCCGCCGACACGGCCTGGCGGACCATCGCCAGGTCCCGGGCGGAGGTGACGGCGATGACGTCCGTGGTGTGGCCGGCCGCCCGCAGGGTGCGGCAGAGCTGCAACCCGTGGCCGTCCGGCAGGTAGAGGTCGAGCAGGGCCAGGTCGACGGGGGTGCCGGCGGCCCGGGCCCGTTCCAGGGCGCGCAGCGCCCCGGCGCAGCTGTGCACGGTGGCGGCCACCCGGAAGCCGGGGGTGCGGGCGACGTAGAGGGCGTGCGCGTCGGCGGCCACCGGGTCGTCCTCGACCACCAGCACGGAGATCTCGGCGGTCATCGGGCGGCCTCCCGCTGGAGCGGCAGCCGGACGGTGAGCACGGCGCCGCGGTCGCGGCCGACCTCGACGGTGCCGCCGTTGCGGCGGGCGGTCTGGGCGACGAGCGCGAGGCCGAGGCCGCGGCCGTGCTGCTTGGTCGTCCAGCCGCGGCGGAACACCTCGCCGGCGGCGGTCGCGTCGATGCCCGCGCCGGTGTCGGCGACCCGGAGCAGCAGGTGGCCTCCCTCGACCCGGGCCATGACGGTGACCTCGGGCGGGCCGGGGTGCTCGGCGGCGTTCTCGATGGCCGCGTCGACGGCGTTGTCGATCAGGTTGCCGAGCACGGTGACCAGGTCGCGCGGGGCGAGGTCGGGCGGCAGCACGCCGTCGTCGATCCGGCTGTCCTCGGTGAGGACGAGGTCGACGCCGCGTTCCGCGGCCTGCGAGGCCTTGCCCAGCAGCAGGGCGGCGAGGACGGGTTCGCCGACCGCGCCGACGACCTTGTCGGTGAGCCGCTGGGCGAGCTCGAGTTCGGCGGTGGCGAAGTCCACCGCGTCCTGGTGGCGGCCGAGTTCGACCAGCGAGACGACGGCGTGCAGCCGGTTGGCGGCCTCGTGGGCCTGGGCGCCGAGGGCGTCGGCGAAGCCCCGGACGCTGTCCAGTTCGCCGGTGAGCGACTGGAGTTCGGTGTGGTCGCGGAGGGTGAGCACGCTGCCGAGGCCGGTGCCGATCGGCGAGGTGTTGAGCACCACGACCCGCTCCGCGGTCAGGTGCACCTCGTCGTGGGCCGGTTCCGGTCCGAGCACGGCCCGCACCAGCGACTCGGGCAGGCCGAGCGCGTCGAACGGCAGGCCCTCCACCTCGCCCTGCAGGCCGAGGAGTTCGCGGGCGGCGTCGTTGCAGAGCACCACCCGGTGGGAGCGGTCGAGCAGCACCAGGCCCTCGCGGACGGAGTGCAGGGTGGCCTGGTGGTAGTCGTACAGGTGGCTGAGTTCGGCGGCGCCCATGCCGTGGGTGTGCCGGCGCAGCCGGGCGTTGGCGAGGTAGGTGCCGGCGCCGCCGAGCGCGAGGGCGCCCGCGGCGACACCGGCCTGGGCGAGCAGCGGGCCGCGCAGCCGGGCGCTGATCGACTCCAGGGTGATGCCGGAGCTGACCAGGCCGACCACCCGGCCGTGCCCGTCGAGGATCGGGGTGACGACCCGGACGGAGGGGCCGAGGGTGCCGGTGTAGGTCTCGCTGGTGGTGCGGCCGGCGAGCGCGCCGTCGGTGTGGCCGAGGAAGGGGCGGCCGATCTGGGCCGGGTCGCGGTGCGCCCAGCGGATGCCGTGGGTGTCCATGACGGTGACGAAGTCCACGCCGGTGTCCCGGCGGACCCGTTCGGCGTAGGGCTGGAGCACGGCGGTCGGGTCCGGGCCGGTGGCGGCCTCGGCGACGGCCGGTGCGTCGGCGACGGCCCGGGCGGCGGCGGTGACCTGGCGGACCGCGGCGTCGTGGGTGCGGTGCTCGGTGAAGAGGTAGGCGAGGACGGCGCCGCCGGCGACCACCGCGGCGACGATCACCACCTGGACGGCGAAGAGCTGCCCGGCGAGGCTGCGCAGCGGTCGGCGCGCGGGACGGTCCCCCGCGGCCGGTCGGACCGGCGGGGCCGTGCGGGCCGGACGGCCTGGGCGGATGCGCATACCGGCCAGTGTGCACGGTCCTCCCCCGGCGGCGGCACCGCCCGGTGTGAACTCTATGAACGCAAACGTGACCCCCGTCACTCCGGCGCCCATAGTCTTCACCGGCCCTCCCCCCGGGGCCGTCAGGGACAGCTGGGCGAAGGAGCCGTGGAATGTCGAGCGCAGGAGCAGTCCGCCGCAGAGCCGACCGTACGCACTACCTCTACCTGGCGGTGATCGCGGCGGTGGCCGCGGGCATCGTCGTCGGCCTCGCCGCGCCGGACGCGGCGGTGGAGCTGAAGCCCATCGGCACGGGCTTCGTCAATCTGATCAAGATGATGATCAGCCCGGTGATCTTCTGCACCATCGTGCTCGGCATCGGCTCGGTCACCAAGGCGGCCAAGGTCGGCCGGGTCGGCGGGCTGGCGCTCGGCTACTTCCTGGTGATGTCCACCGTGGCGCTGGGCATCGGCCTGCTGGTGGGCAACCTGATCGAGCCCGGCTCCGGGCTGCACCTCACGAGTGCCCTGGCCAAGTCCGGGCACGCCCAGGCGGCCGCGGGCGAGGCCACCGGGACGGCCGACTTCCTGCTCGGCATCATCCCGACGACGCTCTTCTCCGCCCTCACCGAGGGCAAGGTGCTGCAGACCCTGCTGGTGGCCCTGCTGGCCGGCTTCGCCCTGCAGGCGATGGGCCCGGTCGGCGCGCCGGTGCTGCGCGGCGTCGAGCACCTGCAGCGGCTGGTGTTCCGCATCATGTCGATGATCATGTGGGTGGCCCCGATCGGCGCCTTCGGCGCGATCGCCGCGGTGGTCGGCGCCACCGGCACCGCCGCGCTGAAGAGCCTCGCCATGATCATGTTCGGTTTCTACCTGACCTGCGCGCTGTTCGTCGCCGTGGTGCTCGGCCTGCTGCTGCGGCTGGTGGCCGGGGTCAACGTGTTCTCGCTGCTGCGCTACCTCGGCCGGGAGTTCCTGCTGATCCTCTCCACCTCGTCCTCGGAGAGCGCGCTGCCCCGGCTGATCGCCAAGATGGAGCACCTCGGGGTGAGCCGTCCGGTCGTCGGCATCACCGTGCCGACCGGCTACAGCTTCAACCTGGACGGCACCGCGATCTACCTCACCATGGCCTCCATCTTCATCTCGGAGGCGATGGACAAGCCGATGTCGCTGGGCCAGCAGCTCTCGCTGCTGCTCTTCATGGTGATCGCCAGCAAGGGCGCGGCCGGGGTCACCGGCGCCGGCCTGGCCACGCTGGCCGGCGGCCTGCAGTCGCACCGGCCGGAGCTGGTCGACGGCGTCGGCCTGATCGTCGGCATCGACCGCTTCATGTCGGAGGCGCGGGCGCTCACCAACTTCGCCGGCAACGCGGTGGCCACCGTGCTGATCGGCCACTGGACGGGCGAGCTCGACCGCGAGCGGCTCGACCGCGTCCTGGCCGGCGGCCTGCCGTTCGACGAGTCCGCGCTCGCCGACCCGCACACCGGCGCCGTCCCCGCGCAGCCGCAGGCACCGGAGGTGGAGACCACCAAGGCCTGAGACCGCGGCCCGGTCGGCGCCCCCCGGACCCCCGGGGGGCGCCGTCGTGCGTGCCGGGCACCGCCCGGGCCGGGTCAGGCCTCGGCGGTGCCGCTGACGGCCCAGGCCAGGCCGGTGGCCGGGTCCTCCAGCGCGAGGTGCAGGTACCAGAGCTCGTCGCGCGGCTCCGACCAGGCGAGGCAGCGCAGCCGGGCGACCAGGGCGTTGACCTCGGCCGCGACCGGCCGGGCGGTGCCGGCCATCGCGGCGAGCAGGTGCCAGACGGCGAGACGGCCGTGGGCGGTGCCGAGCCGGGGCGTGCCGGAGGCCGCCTGGACGAGGGCCGGGTACGCGGCGGCGAAGGGCAGGTGCCCGGCCAGCACCCGGCGTCCGGGGGCGAGCCGGGCGGCGGCGTCGGGGGCCGTGCCCTGCACGCAGACCGCGGTGAGCCAGGGCGCGAGCGTGTGCGACAGCCGGGCCCCGGCGAAGCCGGCGACCGGCCGGCCGGCGGCCGGGAGGTCGAGGCGGACGAGGTCCTCGCGGGTGTCGGGCAGCGCGAACAGCGCCCGCCGGGCTCCGCCGGCCGGCAGGTAGTCGCGCACCCGGACGCCCTCCTCCCAGCCGGCCTGTTCCCAGGGCTCCAGCGCGAACGGCACGCCCTCCGGGTCGGCCTCGGCGCGGCCGGCGACCTCCTCGCCGAGCAGGGCGCGGGTGTGGGCGACCAGCCGCCGCACCGGCGCGGGCTCCAGCAGCGGGGCGAGCCGGCGCCAGGAGTGCCGGGTGGCGAGGACCTCCCAGAGCGGTCCCGCGTCGTGGTCGTGCTCGCCGGCGGCGGCGTGCGGGCCGCCGTCCCGGTCGAAGAGCCGGGCGGCGTGCTCCGGCGGGGCCTTGTACGCGAGGAGGTGCCCGATCGGGCCGGCCGTGCGGGGGGAGGTACCGCGCAGCCGCCGGAACAGTCCGAGCAGTTCCGGCCAGCGGCCCGCCGCCGCCAGCTCCCCCGCCTGCCGCTCCACGTACGTGATCATTCCGTCAATGTACGTCGGCACCGCGCCCGCGGACCGCCGGGTGACGGTGTGTCGGACCGGGCCCGCCCGGGCGGACGGGGCGGGCGGGGGCCGCCGCGACCGGCCCGGACGCGGGCACGGCGGAGCGCCGCGCGACGACCCCGGAACGGACCGACCGCGCGGTACGGTACCGCCTCCACGACACGCAGGCTTCATACAGACCTAAGATGCCTGATATACAGGTGGGCATGACGATGCCTATCGACCAGCGCCTCGGCCACCACATCAAGCGCGCCGAGCAGGAGCTGATCGCGGCCAAGCATGCGGCACTGCGCCCGTTCAAGCTCAGCACCCCGCAGTACACCGTGCTGCTGGTGCTGTCGGAGGAGCCCGGACTGTCCGGGGCGGCACTGGCCCGGCGCTGCCTGGTCACCCCGCAGACGATGTCCTCCGTGCTGGGCACCCTGGAGGGGCGCGGGCTCGTCGAACGCAAGCCGCACCCGATCCACCAGCACATCCTGGAGGCCCGGCTGACCAGGAGCGGCCGCACCCTGCTGGCCAAGGCCGACCGGGCGGCGATGGCGGTGGAGCAGGCCCTCGACGCGGAGTTCGACGCCGAGGAGCGCGAGCGGCTGCTGGCCCTGCTGGGCCGCGCCACGGCGGCGCTGGCGAACGCGCCGACCGGCGCCTGAGCCCGCCCCGGAACCGCCCGCGCCGTCCCGTGGCGCGGGGCCCGGACCGGACGGCGGCTCAGCCGGTCGGCAGGACCCGGAGGCTGCCGTGCGCCACGGTCTCGCCGCCCTGCTCCATGACGACCTCGACCGCCGTCCCGTGCACCGAGGCGGCACCCGCCTCGGCCCGGACGAGGCAGGGCCCGTCGAACTCGACGTACCGGCGGAAGGACGCCGAGAGCGCGGTGACCAGCGGCGCGGGTCGGCCGGTGGCGAGGCAGGCGGCCTGCCGCATCGCCTCGACCAGCACCATGCCGGGCACGTGGTCGACCTCGTGGTCGAACAGCACCGGGTGGCTGCGCTCCGAGCGGACCTGCCAGACCTGCGGCTGGGCGGTGGGCGCGAGCACCACGTCGGCGGCCCGGTCGCGGCCCACCAGCGGCGGCGGCACGGGCAGCGGCGGCAGCGGCCGTTCGAAGGCGGCGGCGAGCCGGTCGCCGCGCAGCCTGCGGTAGGCGCCCGGGGTGGTGCAGCCGAGCGCGCCGGTGGCGGTGCCGAGGGCCCGGCCGTCGCGCAGCACGTGCATCCGGATCCGCATGCCGGCGAGGCCGGTGCCGCGCCGGCGGACGTCCTCGCAGGTGGCCATGAGCGAGAGGTTGGCGGGCGCGCCGGTGAAGGCGAGCGCGGCCGGGTCGGCCTCGAAGGCCACGTCCCACATGAGGAAGTGCCGGTCGAGCGGGACGCCGAAGGCGGTGTGCGCGACGACCAGGCCGGCCTGGCGGACGGTCTCCGCCATCAGGACGGGGTCGTACCAGCGGTCGGCGACCGGCAGGTGGAAGCCGTGGCCGCGGGGCCATTGCGCGCCGAGGACGAAGTCCAGGTCGCCGACCGGTCGGCAGTCCGTCAGGAGCACCTCCGACACCGCGGCCCGGTGCACGAGCGCGCGGTCGACCGTGCGGGCGAACAGCACGCCCTCCGGACGCAGGTCCAGTATCTGGGACACCGTACAAATCCCCCTTCGGGTGTTCACCGGGTGTCCCCAATCCTACAGACCAACCGGTTTGTTTTCGAAGGGGTTTCCGAGTCGGGCCGCCCGGTTTTGACATCCCTTTACTGAACACCGACGGAGCGTCAGAAAGCCGTCACCGGGCGCTCGTCGGTACGCCGCCCGGGCGGTACCCGGACGTGGTGCGGCCCCTCCCGGGCGTCCGCCGCCGCGCCCGGGCGCCGCCCGGACGCGGCCGAGCCGCGGGGCACGGCCCGGCCGTCCGGGCACGCGCACCGCGGCTCGCCGCCGGGGCCCGCTCAGCGCAGGGCGGCCCCGGAGAGCAGCCCCCAGGAGGCGAGCCGTTCGGCCGCCTCGTCCTCGGCCCGGTACACCGGTTCGCCGAGCGGGCCGGCCGGCTGGTCCAGGGCCCAGCGCAGCAGGGCGGCGCCGATGTTCATCCCGCCGCCGAAGCCGGCCAGCAGCACCAGGTCCCCGCGCTCCAGCCCGCCTCGGCGGTGCACCGCGTCCAGGGTGACGGCCACCGAGGCGGCGCCGGTGTTGGCGTGCCGGTCGACCGTCAGGTGCATGGTGGCGCCGGGCAGTCCGAGCTCAGGCCACACCTGGTTCAGCATCACCCCGTTGGCCTGGTGCGGGACGAAGTGCCGCACCTCGCGGGCGGGCACCTCGGCCCGCCGGAGCAGCGTGGAGACCGCGCCGGGCAGCGCCTCGTGGACGAAGCCGCGCACCGCCCGCCCGTCCATCCGGAACCAGTGCCCGCCCTCGGCGACCGTCTCCGCCGAGGCCGGCCTGCGGCTGCCGCCGGCCGCGACGCCGATCAGCCGGTGCTGGTCGCCGCGGCCCTGCAACAGCGTCTGCACCACGCCGAGCCCGGCCGGGACGGGCCCGAGCACGGCGGCGCCCGCGCCGTCGCCGAACAGCACGGCCGTCCTCCGGTCCTCCCGGTCGAGGATCCGGGAGTAGATGTCCGCGCCGATCACCAGTCCGTACGGCGCGGCGGGGTCGGTGCCGCCGCGGAGCATCTGGGTGCCGACGGCCAGCCCGTACACGAAGCCGCTGCACACGGCGTTGACGTCGAAGGCGGCCGCCCGGCGGGCGCCGATCAGGTGCTGCACGATGCTGGCGGTGGCGGGCTGCGGATGGTCCGGGGTGGACGTCGCGACCACCACGAAGGCGAGCCGGTCGGCCGTCACCCCGGCCTGTCGGAGCGCTCTGCGGGCCGCCTCGGCGGCCAGGTCGGAGGTGGCCTCGTGCGGGGCGGCGCGGTGCCGCCGGCCGATGCCCGTCCGCTCCTCGATCCACTCCGCGGTCACGCCCGCCCCGGCCGCGACCTCCTCGTTGCTGACGACCTCCGCGGGCACGTACGAGCCGGTGCCCACGATGCCGATCGGTGTCATGGTCCCCTCCTGTCGTCGGTGCGGGCCTGTCGCCGCGCGGTACGGCCCCGGCCGGGTGCCGTCCGCGCCGCTCCCCCGGGCCCGCCGGGCGGGGGTGCGCGGCACGTGCTCAGACCGCGGCCCGCACCGGCTCGGCGGGCACCAGCCGCTGCCAGCCGGCGAGTTCGGCGTGCGCGGTGAGCACCGGGTCGTCGCCGACCGCGACCGGCCGGCCCACCGCGGCCAGCAGCGGGATGTCGCTGGAGTGGTCCCCGTACGCGGCGCAGCGGGCGAGGTCCAGGCCGCGGACGCCGGCGACCGCCGAGGCGACCCGGCCCTTGACCGCGCCGATCACCGGGACGACCACCTCGCCGGTGAGCCGGCCGCCGCGGACCACCGGCCGGGTGCCGACCGTCCAGTCCGCCCGCAGCTGGGCGGCGATCGGGTCGAGGCAGGCGAAGAAGGAGCCGGAGACCAGGACGAGGGCGTCGCCCGCGGCCCGGTGCCGCTCGGCCGCGGCGACCGTCTCCGGCACGAACAGGTCGTCCTCGACGGCCCGTTCGAACCAGGCCTCGCCGGCCGCGGCGAGCCGCTCCGCGCTCTCCCCGGCGTACAGCCGGTAGTAGGCGCGGTTGACGACCTGCCGGGGCGTACCGGCCGCGGCGGCGGCCCGGAGGTCGGCGGTGAGCCGGGCGAAGGTGCCCTCCGGCTCGCCGCGGCGGCGCAGGTAGAACTCCAGGAAGTGGAACATGCTCTTGACCCGGACGAGGGTCTCGTCCACGTCGAAGAACGCGGCGGTGCTGGACATCGGTCTCCCCCTGCTGTGCTGTCGGTCGGTCACGGGCCGGGCCGCACCGGGCGGTGCGCCCGGGCCCGCCGGGTACGCGTACAGCCTGCTAGCCGCGGATGCGTGCCAGCGAGAGGACGAACCGGGCGATCGACTCGCCGTTCTGGCGGGCGTCCACCACGACCGGCAGCTGGGTGACGGCGGCGCCGGGCTCGGCCTCGTCCAGGTCGAGCGGGCCGCCCTGGGTGTAGTAGGCGTGCTCGCCGGCCTCCGCGCCGAGCGGCTTCTCGTCGCCGAGGGTCGCCGTCAGCACCGTCCGCGGCTCCAGTTCGCCGAACCGGGCGAAGGTGACGGCCAGGTCGACCGGGAAGGTCTTGGCGGCGGACAGTCCGCGGGTGTCCAGCGCGGTGAACAGGGCGAGCTGGCGGGCGGCCTCGGCGAGCACCATGCCCGGCAGGTGGTCCTGCGGGTGGTCGAACATGCTCGGGTTGCCGGCCGGTATCCGCAGCACCGCGGTGGCACCGCCGTCGGCGAGCCGCGGGTCGAGGAGCACCACGTTGCGCGGGTCGGCGCGGCCGACCAGGTCCGGGGCGGCCGGCAGGCCGGGGCCGCCCGTGCCGCCGGTCTGCGGCGGCAGCACCGCGGTGCTGGGCAGCTCGGCGCCGTCGCGGTTGCGCAGGCGCATCTCGCGGTAGCCGGCCGGGTCGCGGAAGCGCAGGCCGACGCCGGCCCAGCCGATCACGGTGCCGTCCACGGTGAGGTCGACGCGGTGGTCGAGCCCGGTCACCCGGCCCTCGCGGACCCGGCGGTCCGTCACCGTCACCTTGAGCACCAGGTCGAGCGGGCTGTCGCCGATGGTCAGCAGCTGCGGCCGGATCAGGTGGATCCGCAGGAAGGTCAGGATGAACTTGTGGTCGGTCGGGATGCCGTGGAACAGGTGCGCCCCGGCCAGGGTGGCCTGCCGCGCGGCCTCCAGCAGCAGCACCGGGTCGTGGGTGCCGGGCCGGAGCAGGTGGTCGCCGTAGTAGGCGTGCGAGCGGGGCAGCTGGGCGGCGGCCGTGTAGTGGCCGTCCTCGTCCCCGCGCAGGTCGGTGACGAAGACCTCGCCGACGGCGTCCCGGTGGACCAGTCCGCGGTCCAGGGTGGTGGCCCAGGACAGCGGGACGGCCTCGGCCGGGTGGCTCGGTGCCTCGACGGGGGCGAGCGGTGCGGTGGTCATGCGGTTCCTCCTCGTTGCTCCTCGGATGCGGTCCAGGGATCGGCCTGGCACCGGTGCGGCGGGCGCCCTCGGTCCGGGTGCCCGCGGCGGGCGGGCCCGCCGGGCCGCGGCCGCCGCCCGGTGGGGGGCGGCGGCCGCGGTCCGGGCGGCGGGGCGCCGCGGTGGTTGCGGTGGTGGTTCGGTGGTGGCTGCGGGGGCCGGCCGGTGGCGCGGCCCGCCGTCAGTACCGGGTGCCGACGGCGGTGGCGCCGAGCCGGGTCAGCAGTGCCAGGTCCTCGGCCTCCAGCGCGAGGTCGCCGCCGCGGGCGTTCTCCTCCAGGTAGGCGAGCCGCTTGGTGCCGGGGATCGGCACCACGTGCTCGCCCCGGGCCAGCACCCAGGCCAGCGCGACCTGCGAGGGCGTCGCCCCGTAGCGGGCGGCGACCTCGGCCACGCCCTCGGCCAGCTTCTGGTTGGCCTCGATCGCCTCCGGCTGGAAACGCGGGTTGCCCTGCCGCCAGTCCTCGCCCTCCAGTGCGGCGGCCGAGGTGATGGCGCCGGTCAGGAAGGCGCGGCCGAGCGGCGAGTAGGCGATGAAGCCGGCGCCGTGGCGGGCCGCCCACGGCACCACCTCGTCGAGCTGGTCCTGGCTCCACAGCGACAGCTCGCTCTGCACGGTGGCCACCGGGTGGACGGCGTGCGCGGCGTCGAGCTGCTCGACGGTCGCCTCGGAGAGGCCGATCGCGCCGACCTTGCCCTCGCGGACGAGCTCCGCGAGCACGCCCCAGGACTCCTCGACCGGCACCGCCGGGTCGACCCGGTGCAGCTGGTAGAGGTCGATCCGGTCGACGCCGAGGCGGCGCAGCGAGCCCTCGGCGGCGGCGCGCAGGTGCTCGGGACGGCCGTCGGGCAGGATCTCGCCGTCCCGGACGACCAGGCCGGCCTTGCTGGCGAGCACGATCTCGTCCCGCCGGTCGCGGATCGCGCGGCCGACCAGCTCCTCGTTGGTGTGCGGGCCGTAGACGTCCGCGGTGTCGATCAGGGTGACGCCGAGGTCGATCGCCCGGTGGATCACCCGGACCGACTCGGCGTCGTCGCGGCGGGTCGGGCTGTACGCGAAGCTCATGCCCATGCAGCCGAGGCCGATCGCGCCGACGGTGATCCCGGTGCTGCCCAACTGTCGTGTGCGCATGGTGCGGTGTTCTCCTCTGTCGAATGGCGGTGTGGGTTCGGGGGTGTTCAGGGGTGGGGGCGGTGGTGGGGCGGGGTGCGTCCGGCGCGGGCACGGGGGCGGCCCGCGCCGGACGCGGTCAGGAGGTGCCCGTGAGCTCCCGGTCGCGGACCACCGCGAAGGTGGTGACCGCGCCGATCAGCGCGAGCACGGCGAGGACGACGAATCCGGTGTGCATCGCCGAGGTGAGGGCGTCGGCGGCCGCGTCCGAGGCGGCGGTGCGGACCCCGGCGGGCAGGGTGCCGAGCTGCTCGCCCAGCCGGCCCTGCACGGCACCGCCGGCCAGGGCGCGTTCGCCGGCCGTGTCCAGCCCCGGCACCCGGCCCTGCAGGCCCGCGGCGGAGAGGCCGGCCAGCAGCGCGCCGGCCCCGGCGATGGCGACCGACTCACCGGTGATGCGCATGGTGTTGAAGATGCCGGAGGCCATTCCGGAGCGCTCGACCGGGACGACGCTGACCGCGGCGTTGTCCATCACGCCGAAGGCACTGCCCACGCCGACGCCGAACACCGCGAGCGGTCCGGTCAGTTGCGCCCAGCCGGCATCCGGGCCGAGCACCACCAGCCAGAGCGATCCGGCGGCGATCAGCGCGGAGCTGGCGGCGAGCATCACCCGCAGCGGCAGCCGGGCGGCGATCCTCCCGGCGACCAGCGGCAGGGCCAGCACCGGCAGGGTGAGCGGCAGCAGCAGTGCGCCGGCCTCGGTGGCGCTGCGGCCGCCGACGCCCTGCAGGTACTGCGGCAGGTAGACCAGCAGCACCACGAACCCGAAGGTGATGGTGAACGGCTGGCAGACCACCACCACGAAGGTCGGCCGGCGGAACAGCGACAGGTCGAACATCGGCCGCTCGACGCGCAGTTCGACCAGCACGAAGAGCAGCATGAACAGGGCCGCGCCGACCAGTGAGCCGATCGCGGCGACGCCCGTCCAACCCTGCTCCGGGCCTTCGACGAAGTACAGCGCCAGCAGGGCCAGGCTGCCGCTGAAGGTCACCAGTCCGCCCCGGTCGATCCGGCGGGCGGCCGGGTCGCGGGATTCGGGCAGCCGCGGCACCAGGGCGAGCACGACCGCGCCGAGCACGACGTTCAGCAGGAACACCGCCCGCCAGCCGACCGAGGCCACCAGCACACCGGCGACCAGCGGGCCGAGCGCCAGGCCGAAGCCGAAGGAGGCGCCGAGCACGCCGAACGCCCTGGCCCGGGCCGGCCCGTCGAAGGAGGCGGCGAGGATCGCCGCGCCGCTGGTGAGGACACCGGCGGCGCCGACGCCCTGCAGCGCCCGGGCGAGGTCGACCAGCACGATGTTCGGCACCAGCGCGCAGACCAGCGACATCGCCAGGAACACCTGGACGCCGATCAGCAGCACCCGCCGCCGGCCGAAGCGGTCCGCGAGGCCGCCGGCGGCCAGCAGGCAGGCCGCGAAGGTGACGCCGTAGGCGTTCTGCACCCACTGCGCGGCGCCGACGCCGGCCCCCAGGTCGGTCGCCAGCGCCGGGAGCGCCACGGCCGGCCCGGTGACGGTGAGCGGCAGCATCACGCTGGCCAGCGCGATCGCCACCATGATCGCCGGCCCGCCGGCCGCCCGGCCCGCGCGCGGCGCGGCCAGGTCCTGCTCCGCCAGGACGCTCATCACTTCCCCCATCCATCAGTCATCTACGTACTTCACAAACCGAGACGACCATAAGATATCTTATGGACAGCGTCAATCTGCTACTCAGCCTCCGGGCGGACGAGGAGTCAGTTCCATGACAGACAAAGCGATCACCGCGTCGGACGCCGACGTCCTGGTCGTCGGCGGAGGACCGACCGGCATGCTCGCCGCCTGCGAGCTGCTGCGCCGCGGCGTCCGGGTCAGGATCGTCGACCGGGCCCCGGCCGCCGCCCGCCTCCCCAAGGCCCTGCTGCTCTGGCCGCGCACCCTGGACGTGCTCGACGACCTCGGCATGCTGGACGCGATCCGCGCCGCCTCCGTCCGGATCAACGCCTTCCGGTACTACTCCGACCGGCGGCCGCTCGGCACCTTCGACTTCACCGAGGACCTCGCCCCGCTCTGCCTGCCGCAGAGCGCCACCGAGGACGTCGTCGAGGCCCGGCTGCACGAACTCGGCGGCACGGTGGAGCGCGGCGTCCGCCTGCTCTGCTTCGACAACCTCGACTTCTCCGGCCGGGTCGAGGCCACCGACGGGGTCACCGCCGTGCTGGAGCACCGGGACGGCCGGATCGAACGCACCCGGGTGCCCTTCGTCATCGGCGCCGACGGGGCCGGCAGCGCCGTCCGGGCCCAGATCGGCACCGGCTTCCTCGGCAGCACCTACGAGACCGCCTTCGCCCTGGTGGACGCCCCGATCGAGGGCGAACTCCCGGCCGACCAGGCGCACTACTACCAGTCCCCGAAGGGCGCGCTGGTCGTCGTCGCGCTGCCCGACGGCATCTTCCGCTTCTTCTCCAGCCTGCCGCCCGGCCGGGACGTCGGCGTCGCGATGATGCAGGAGATCGTCGACGAGCGCGGCCCGCAGGGCGTCCGGATCGGCGAGCCGGTCTGGCAGAGCGTCTTCCGGGTGCACGCCCGGCACGCCGGGGACTTCCGGCTCGGCCGGGTCTTCCTCGCCGGCGACGCCGCCCACGTGCACAGCCCGGCCGGCGGCCAGGGCCTCAACACGGGTCTGCAGGACGCCCACAACCTCGCCTGGAAGCTCGCGGCGGTGATCCACGGCGAGGCGCCCGCCACCCTGCTCGACGGCTACGGGCCGGAGCGCTCCGCGGTCGCCCGGCGGGTCGTCCGCGACACCGACGTCCAGACCCGCGCCTGGCTGGTGGACGGCCCGGCCGAGGTCCTGCTCCGGGACGCCGCCTTCCGGCTGGGCGACCGCACCGGCCTGCTCTCCCGGCTCTACGGACCGGTGATGGCCGGGCGCCGGCTCGCCTACCCGCCCGTCCGGGAGACCCAGGAACCGTCCGGGCTCACCGGCTGCCGCCTCCGCGGCCGGCTGCCCGGCGGGCTGCGGACCGGCGCCGTGCTGCCCCGCCCGCTGGCCGCCGCGACCGCACCGGCCGGCTCCGGCGAGGAGCCCGCCGGCTGGACCCTCGCCGCCGTCGGCCCCGCCGGCTGGGCCGCCGAACTGGACCGCCGCACCGCCGACCGCCCCGGGGTGCGGACCGCCCGCGTCCCGCTGCCCGCCGCCGCCCGGCACACCGGCTGCCACCGGCCCGGCTACTACCTCGTCCGCCCCGACGGGCACATCGCCGCCCACGGCCACGCCCGCGACCTCGACCGCCTCAGCGCCGAACTCACCGCCCAGCTCGGCCCGGCCGCCCGCGGCTGAGACGCCGGCGGGCACGCCCGCCGACCGCCGCACCCGCGCCCGGCCGCCGTCCCGGCCGGGCCCCGCCCACGACCCCTTCGCACCTCACCAGCCCCAGTCAGCGCTCCACCCGCGACGGGGAACCGCCCCGTCCGCACCCTCCCGGAGGACCCTGATGACCGACCTCGCCCCGACCGTGGACCCGATCGTGCCGTTCCTGGAGCCGGTCTTCGACCTGCACCGCGGCGGCAAGCTGGAGACCCGCTCGACCGTGCCGCTGCGCGGCGCCGACGACCTGTCGCTCGCCTACACCCCCGGGGTCGCCCGGGTCTGCACCGCCATCGCCGAACACCCGGAGCTGGCCCACGAGTTCACCTGGGCCGCGAACACCGTCGCGGTGGTCAGCGACGGCACCGCCGTGCTCGGCCTCGGCGACATCGGCCCGGCCGCGGCCCTGCCGGTGATGGAGGGCAAGGCTCTGCTGTTCAAGGAGTTCGCCGGCGTGGACGCGGTGCCGATCTGCCTCGGCACCACCGACACCGAGGCGCTGATCGCCGCCGTACGGCACCTCGCGCCGAGCTTCGGCGGCATCAACCTGGAGGACATCAGCGCCCCGCGCTGCTTCGAGATCGAGGAGCGCCTGCGCGCCGAGCTCGACATCCCGGTCTTCCACGACGACCAGCACGGCACCGCCGTGGTCGCCCTCGCCGCCCTGCGCAACGCCGCCCGGGTGACCGGACGGCCGCTGTCGAAGATGCGCGCCGTGGTCGCGGGTGCGGGCGCCTCCGGCGTCGCCGTCAGCCGGATCCTGCTCGCCGCCGGGATCGGGGACATCGCGGTCGGCGACAGCAAGGGCCTGCTGCACCCCGGCCGGACCGACCTCAACCCGGTGAAGGCCGCGCTCGCCGCGGACGGCAACCGGGCCGGCCGCCGGGGTTCGATCGAGGGGGCGCTGCGCGGCGCCGACGTGTTCATCGGGCTCTCCGGGGCGACGGTCGCCGAGTCGGCGGTGGCCGCGATGGCCCCGGACGCGATCGTCTTCGCGCTCTCCAACCCGACGCCGGAGATCGAGCCGTCCGTCGCCCGCCGGTACGCCGCCGTGGTGGCCACCGGCCGCAGCGACCACCCCAACCAGATCAACAACGTGCTCGCCTTCCCCGGGATCTTCCGCGGCGCCCTGGACGTCCGGGCGCGCACCGTCACCGAGGGCATGAAGCTCGCGGCGGCCGCGGCCATCGCCGAGGTGGTGGCCGACGAGCTGTCCGCGGACCGGATCGTCCCCAGCCCCTTCGACCCCCGGGTGGCCCCCGCCGTGGCCGCGGCCGTGGCCGCCGAGGCCCGCTCGGCGGGGGTGGCCCGCCGCTGACCGCCCCTCCGGCGTGGCCGGACACCGAACGGCCCGGGGCCGGACCGCCCGTCGGCGGTCCGGCCCCGGGTCCTGCGCGCAGCTCAGGCCGCGGGCACCGCCGCGGCGACGACCTCGAACGCGTCGGGTGCGCCGGCCACGGCCTGGCGCAGGGTCAGGTGCCGGGCGAGGACGCACTCCCGCACCCAGTCGCACAGGTACCGGTCCGAGGCCGCGCCCGCGACCGTGCGGACGGAGAGCTGCAGGCGCTCGGTGGGCAGCCCGGCGTCGAGCACCTCGGCCTCGGCCGCCGCGACCTCCTCCACCGAGGCGGCCAGTGCGACGAGTTCGGCCCGGCCGAAGCGGGCGCCCCGGAAGGACAGGACGTCCGCCGAGCGACCGCGGACCCGCACCCCCGGCTGCACGGCGCCGCACGGGCAGTCGGCGAACTCGCCGGTGTCGCCGGTGCGGTAGCGCACCAGCGGGGTGACGGCCAGCTCGTGCAGGGTGCTGACCAGGATCTCGCCGTCCACCAGCTCGACGTACTGGTGCGGCAGCGGGTGGAAGACGTCGCGGGCGCAGCGCGGCCCGTTGCAGCCGATCGCCCAGGTCTCGACCGAGCCGTACAGGCCCCAGACGGCGGCGTCGGGGAGGACCTCGGCGAGCAGCCCGGCGGTGGCGCCGTCCAGGCCGATGCCCACCCAGAGCAGGGTGCGCAGCCAGGCCGGGCGGCGGCCGGTGAGCCGGCAGTGTTCGAGCAGGGCGCGCAGGGTGGGGGTGTCCGCGGCGAGCGCGGTGGCGCCGCACTGCTCGAAGAAGTCGACGAGGCGGCCGAGGTCGTCGGTGTCGGGGGTGCCGTAGGGGATGGCGGAGCAGCCGGAGAGTGCGGCGAGCGCGTTGCACAGGTCGTGGACCGGCCAGAGCCGGGTGCCGCGGGAGAGGTTGAGCAGGACGTCGCCGGGGGCGAGCGGGGACCAGGCGCGCTGGATGTCTCCGGCGAACAGGCAGCTCGGCACCAGGGTCGCGGAGGGTTCGGCGGTGGTGCCGCCGCCGAGGTAGAGCACGGCGCCGCGGTCCTTGGCGAGGCCGCCGCGGACGCCGGACCAGACCGCCGCACGGAGTTCGTCGGCGGAGAGCGGGGCGAGGACGCGGAGGTCGGCGGGGCGGCCGCCCGCCGCGCCGCGGTATTTCTCCGCGAGGCCGGGAAAGCCGACGGCCCGGTCCAGGAGCGCCTGGACCTGCGGTGCGGTCGGTTCGGCCGCCCCGGCCGCAAATCCCCCCGTCTGCAGTGACATGCGCCGCGTCCTTTCACGAATCGACGGTTTTCCGAGGCATGCACGCACGTTCCATGCATCGGCAGGAACGATTCAAGAACCGACCGACCGGTTTGTCAATTGCCGAGGTCAGCGGGCACGGCTCCGCAGTCCGCGGCCAGGAACGGACAGCCGTCGGCGGGCGGCGCGGCGAGCCCGGGCAGCACCGCCCCCCAGAGCCGGGCGACCATCTCGGTGCGGCTGACGCCCGCGTTGCGCTCGCAGATGAGCAGCACGCCGGCGGCCATCGCGGTCAGCGCCATCGCCGCCTCCTCCGGCACCACGCCCTCGCGGAGTTCGCCGCGGTCCGCCGCGGAGGCGAGCAGCGCGCCGATCGGCGCCATCCACTCGGGCGGCCCGTCGCCGGCCGCCAGCGCGAAGCCCTCGACACTGTCGAGCCGGACGCCGGAGCGGCAGACCGGGTCGCGGTCCAGCAGTCCGGCGACGGCCACCGCGACGTCCACCACGGCGTCCAGACCTGCGCCGGGGCCGTGCGCGGCCACGCACTCGGCGGTCAGCCGGCGCAGCTCGCAGCGGGCCTCGGCGCGCACCGCCTCGATCAGCTCGCCCTTGGAGCGAAAGTGGTAGTACAGCGCCCCCTTGGACACCCCGGCGGCCCGGCTGATCGCATCCAGGCCCGGCAGCGCGTCACCGCCCAGCACTTCCACCGCCGACTCGTCCAGCGCCGTGGCGGCGGCGACGATCAAGCTCCGCCTGGTCCGTTCGGCGCGCTCCTGACTGGGCACGGCACCCACCTCTCCTCTGCTTCCCACAACCGCGCTCCGGCCTCCGCGGGCGGTCCGACCGGGCCCGCAGGCCCGGTCGCGGCCCCCGCCGCGGAGTGAAACCGACCGGAGTCGCTGTTATATAAGTATCAAATGACCAGATCACGACAAGTATTTCCCCCGGCGCCTAGCCCATTCGGGAAATCACGAAGACGGCACAGACTCGCCGCATCGGACGGCTCGACGGGCCGGTGACGGCCGGGGGCGGGGGGATATCCGGGGAACGCGGGGAACGCGGGGAACGCCGGGGAAGCGCCGGAATCCCCGGGACACCGGGCGGAACGGGAAGCGGCGGGGCGGCGCCCGGCGGCGCGTGCGCCGCAGGGCCGCCGGGTCCGGAGCCGGGGCCGGGTCCGGAGCCGGAGCCGAGGTGCGGGGCGTCAGCCGGCCGGCACCGGCTCGGGCGCGGTCAGCCGGAGGCGGCCGATCCACTCCGGTACGGCCAGGCCCGGCAGGATGAACGCCCAGAGCTCGGCGAGCCGCTCCTCGAGGTCCTCGCGGCGGGTGAACACCTGGGACACGATCTGGGTGCCGGTGAAGGAGCTGATGACGAACCGGGCGGCGGCGTCGACGTCCAGGTCGAGCCGGACGGAGCCCTCCCCCTGGGCGCGCAGCAGCAGGGTGCGGACCAGGTCGATCGAGGCGACGTACGGGCCCGGCGAGGGCTCGGAGAAGGAGCTCTCGATGGCGAGCCGGATGCTCGCCCGCACGGTCGGGCTCTCCCGCAGGGCCGCCGCCATCGCGTACGACACGTCGACGATGGCCTGCAGGAAGGGGCCGGTGGCGGTGGCTGCGCTCTCCAGGGTGCCGACCTCGGCGCCCTGGATCTCCTCCGCGATGGCCTCCTTGGACGGGAAGTGGAAGTACAGGGCGCCCTTGGTGACGCCGGCCCGGGCCAGGATCTCCGACACGCTCGCACCCGCGAAGCCGCTGTGGTCGAAGACTTCGGCCGCGGCCTCGACGATCCGTTGGCGCGTCCGCTCCGCCCTCTCCTGTCTCACCATGGCCATCCTCCCGACCTCGCAGCAGTTCGCAGCGCATCGTAGTGCACCGGCCGGTACAGCCGACGGTAAAACAGTCGATCCCGTAGGTTTGTTCCGATGATCGGTTGCCTGTGCACAGGCGTAACCGGGCCGGTCGCACCTGATGCCCCGACAGGCATACGGACCGGTCGGTATGCAGAACGGCCCGCCCGGAGGTCCGGACGGGCCGTGCGGCGATCAGGCGTGCTGCGGACGTGCTCTGACGTGCGGACGTGCTGCGGGGCCCTGCCACCGTCGGGGTCAGCGCACGGTGTAGCCGCCGTCCACCGGCAGGACGGCGCCGGTGACGAAGGAGGCGCGGTCGCTGCAGAGCCAGGCGGCCGCCTCGGCGATCTCCTCCGGTGCGGCCGTCCGCGGCTGCGGGGTCGCCTCGTGCAGCCGGGCCTCGATGTCGGGCCGGATCGCCAGCCACTGCTCGATCATCTCCGACCTGGTGGTGCCCGGGGCCACCGCGTTGACCCGGATCCCCTGGGCGCCGTACTCGTTGGCCGCCGCCTTGGTCAGGCCGACGACCGCGTGCTTGGAGACCACGTACGGCGCGGCGACCGGGGTGGCGACCAGCCCGGCGACACTGCTGGTGTTGACGATCGCCCCGCCGCCGGCGGCCAGCATGGCGGGTATCTCGTGCCGCATGCAGGACCAGACGCCGCGCAGGTTCACGTCGATGATCCGGTCGAACACCTCCTGCTCCATCAGGTGCAGCGGGGTCTGCTCGGCGCCGTACCCGGCGTTGTTGAACGCGGCGTCGAGGCGGCCGTAGCGCGACACGGCCGTCTGCACCGCCCGGGCGACCTCGGCGTCCGAGGTTACGTCGGTGACGGCGTAGCAGGCCTCCAGCCCCTTGCCGGTGAGCTCGTCGACGAGGTCGGCGAGCTGCTGCTCGCGGCGGGCGGCGAGGACGACGGCCGCACCCTCGGCGGCGAAGACCCGCGCGGCGGCGGCACCGATCCCGCTGCTCGCGCCGGTGATCAGCGCGACCTTGCCGCTGAGCAGGGCGTTCTGGACGGACATGGG
The DNA here is from genome assembly GCF_040683455.1 of Kitasatospora sp. NPDC093679. Lineage (NCBI taxonomy): Bacteria > Bacillati > Actinomycetota > Actinomycetes > Kitasatosporales > Streptomycetaceae > Kitasatospora > Kitasatospora sp. NPDC093679. Next base: position 35,031 of record NZ_JBFBDW010000043.1, on the reverse strand, counting down.
CTCTCCCCCTGGGGTTCGCGGTCGGACACGGGACGGCGGGACACCGGCCCGCGTGCGGGTGCGGCGGTCCGGTGCCCCGCCCTCACGGGACCCCGGACCGCCGCACCCCGGACACCGCACAGCCTACGAACCACCGCTGACGGATGATCAGGCGGAGTGGCTCCGGGTTGGGCGCGGGGGCGGCCGGCTCGCACCGCCGAAGGGTCTTCCTACGCCTTGCGGTTGGGGACGGACCAGCCGCCGGGCTTGTCGAATCCGGTGGTCGCCAGCGTGACGAAGAAGTGGGGACCGACGATGTGGCCCTTCGCGACCACGTCCAGGTAGGCGGCGGCCGGGGTGCCGTTCAGGTGGGCCGTGAAGGCCGCCTCGTCGGTGAAGGTCTCCAGGAAGACGAACCGGGTCGGGTCGGCCGGGTCCGGCACGAAGTGGAAGCCGAGGGTGCCGGGTTCGCCGGTCAGCGAGAGGTAGCCGTCCGCCTTCGCGACCTTGAGGAACTCCTCCCGGTACGCCGGCTGCACGTTGGTGAACTCGGCGACCACGGTGAACACGTGGCCGTCGTCGCCGCCGCTGGGCGCGACCCGGCCGGTGCCGTCGTCGGTCGCGAGCGAGTAGTTGGCCACGGTGGTGGCGGGGCCGGTGACGCCGAAGGCCGCGAGCAGGGCCGCGAAGTTCCGGGCGTAGGGGCCGCGGCGGTGGGCGCGGTGCGCGGCGGCTGAGGAGAAGGTCTCCGCGACGACGATCCGGTCCGGGTGGTCCGGGTCCGGCATGACGTGGACGCTCTCGGTGCCGGGCTCGTGGCGGCGGGAGGCGTAGCCCTCCTGCTGGGCGGCGGCGATGACGGTGTCGCGCGCGGCGGCCGGGATGTGCTCGTACGCGGAGATCACCGTGTAGGCGACGCTGTTGTCGCCGAGGTTGGGCATGGTGTCACCGGAGCGGGCGGCCAGCGCCCCGGGGGCGGTGCCGGCCAGCAGGGCGGCGGCGAGGGCGACGGGGAGCAGGGCTCTGACGGGTCTCATGGGCGGACGTCCTTCCGGATGGGTGCGGTCGGGTGGGACCGGCCGCCCTGGGCGGGCGGCCGGAGTCGGTGGTGTGGGAGCCGGTGGTGCCGGAGTCGGCGCGCCGGAATCGGTGGTGCCGGAGTCGGCGCGCCGGAATCGGTGGTGCCGGAATCGGTGGTGCCGGACGGAGGGCGGCAGCGGGCCGCAGCGGGTGCGGCGGGGGCAGCAGGCACGTCGGGCGTTCGGACCTGGGCGGTCGGTGCCGCCACGAGCCGCGGAGTGTTCACACGGCGGGCGGGGCCGCGACCGGCGCGGGAATCCCGGCTGGCCGTGCGGGCCGCGTCCGTCCGGGCCTGCGAGAGCGGGTCTTCCGGGTGGCACGTCGAACCGCCCTCCACCGGACGGGGGAGGCCGGGGTACGGCGTGCGGATGCAGGGTCTGCGCGGCGGGGGCCGCTCCGGGCGGTCCCCGCCGCGGTCGCCGCCGCCGCGACGGGGAGCGCGGCAGCGGACGGATCGGGCCGGAGTCGGATCAGGCCGGGTAGACGTCGCCGGGCAGCTTGCGGTCGGCGCCGACGGTGGCGATGTGCCAGTAGGGGTACGGGACGCGGGCCTCGCTCACCTCGTCCAGGGTGGCCACCTCGTCGGCGGAGAGCTCCCACTCCATCGCCTTGAGGTTGTCCTCCAGCTGGTGGACCTTGGTGGCACCGATGACCGCCGAGGTGATCTGCGGCCGGGACAGCACCCAGTTGATGGCGACCTGCGCGACGGTGGCGCCGCGCGCCTCGGCGATCCGGGCCATCTCGTCGACGATGTCGTACGCCTGCTCCTCGTCGGTGAGCGGCGCGGACTCGGCGGGGGTGGCCTCGGCCAGCCGGCTGCCCGCCGGGCGGCCCTCGCCGCGCCGGTACTTGCCGGTGAGGAAGCCGCCGGCCAACGGGCTCCAGGCGGTGATGCCGACCTTCTGGTCCTGGGCCAGCGGGATGATCTCCCACTCCAGGTCGCGGGCGCCGAGGTTGTAGTAGCCCTGGTAGCAGACGAAGCGCTCCAGGTTGCGGCGCTCGGAGACGGAGAGCGCCTTCATCAGCTGCCAGGCGGCGAAGTTGGAGACGCCGATGTAGCGGACCTTGCCGGAGCGGACGAGGTCGTCGAGCACCCGCAGGGTCTCGTCGAGCGAGGTCCGCGGGTCGAAGCCGTGCAGGTGGTAGAGGTCGATGTAGTCGGTGCCCAGCCGGCGCAGGCTCGCGTCGACGGCCGCGTTGAGGTGGTGGCGGGTGGAGCCGAAGTCGTTCGGGCCGTCGCCGTCCACCCGCCAGCGGCCCTTGGTGCCGATGACCACGCGGTCGCGGACCTTCGACAGCGTCCGGCCGAAGAACTCCTCGCCCATGCCGTTCTTGTAGACGTCCGCGGTGTCGAAGAAGTTGATGCCGGAGTCCAGCGCGAGGTCCATCAGGCGGTGCACGTCCTGGTCCTGGACGGTGCCGAACTCGGACCAGTTGCGGTCGGGCGCCCCGAGGAAGGAGGCACCTCCGCCGAAGGTCATCGCGCCGAAGCAGAGCTCGGACACGGCCAGGCCGGTGTCGCCCAGGTAGCGGTAGCGCATCGGGGGTCTCCCTGTCGGTTCGTGGAACGGCGCCCCTGTCCCGGGGCAGCCACTGTAAGACTCGGGAAGACCATAAGATGTCGAATATCTATCGTCAAGCAGAAGGCAGTGAAAGAACCTCCACTGCCATCAGATATCGAATGATGCTACGGTTTCGGTCCGAGTGCGCATGACGGATCGTCATGCGCCCCGCCAACTCGGCGGTGAACAACCGGAGGAGAGAACCATGAGCACGGTGACCGTGGTCGGTCGGGCCGTCGCCAAGCCCGGCAAGCGGGACGAACTGGAGCGCCGCCTGCGTGCGGTGATCGCTCCGACGCACGCGGAGGAGGAGAGCATCCACTACTCCATGCACCAGGACCTGGACGACCCCGACGTGTTCCTCGCCATCGAGCGCTGGCCCGGCCGCGAGGCGCTGGAGCGCCACCTCGGCACCCCGCACCTGACCGAACTCGCCGCACTCCTCGACGACCTGCTCGCCGAGCCGCTGGAGCTGCGGGTGCTCGGCCAGCTGCACGAGGGCGACTCCCCCAAGGGCGTGCTGTGAGCCGCACGGCCGTGGCCGTGCTCGGCACCGGCATCATGGGCGCCGGCATGGCCCGCAGCCTGTGCCGGGCCGGCCTCGACGTCCGGGTGTGGAACCGCACCCGCTCCGCCGCCGAACCGCTGGCCGCCGCGGGCGCGGTGGTCGCCGGCACCCCCGCGGAGGCGGTGCGCGGCGCCGACGTCGTGATCACCATGCTCACCGACGGCCCGACCGTGCTGGAGGTGGTCCGGTCGGCCGCCGACGGGCTGACGGCCGGGCAGGTCTGGTTGCAGACCTCCACGGTGGGCCCGAGCGGCTTCGCCCCGCTCGCCGCGTTCGCCGCCGAGCACGGCCTCGACCTGGTCGACGCCCCCGTCCTGGGCACCCGGCAGCCCGCCGAGGCCGGCCGGCTGGTGGTCTTCGCGGCCGGCTCGCAGCGTGCCCGCGCCGCCGCCGTCCACGTGCTGGCGGCGGTCGCCGACCGCACCGTCTGGCTGGCCGACGACCCGGCGGGCGCGGCCGCCTCCCGGCTGAAGCTGGTCGTCAACAGCTGGGTGCTGGCCACCGCCACCGGCGCCGCCGAGGCGATCGCCCTGGCCGAGGGCCTCGGCCTGGACGCCCGGGTGTTCGCCGGGACCGTCGCCGGCGGCGGTCTCGACAGCCCCTACCTGCAGGGCAAGGCCGCGGCCGTCGCCGCCGGGGACTTCTCCCCCGCCTTCGGCCTGGCCACCGCGGCGAAGGACGCCCGGCTGATCCTCGCCGAGGCCGAGGCCGCCGGGCTGCGGCTGGACATGGCGGCGGCCGTCGCCACCCGCTTCGCCCGCGCCGTCGAGCAGGGCCACGGCGACAAGGACCTCGCCGCCACCTACCTGGTCAGCACCGACGGCTGACCGGTACCCGCACCACCGCACCGCGCCGAACCGCACCGACCAACCCACGAGTCCGAGGGACACCGCATGCGCGCGATCGTCAACACCCCTGCCACCGGTGACGTGGCCTTCCGCGAGGTCGCCGAACCCACCGCGGCCGCCGGCGACGTCCTCGTCGACGTCAAGGCGTTCTCCGTCAACCGCGGCGAGATCCTCAACCTGCCCACCAACGACGAGGGCTGGCGGCCCGGCTGGGACGTCGCCGGCGTGGTCGCGGAGACCGCGAACGGCTTCACCGCCGGCCAGCGCGTGGTGGCGCTCTCGCTCGCCGACGGCTCCTGGGCCGAGCGGATCGCCGTGCCGGCCGGCTTCGTCGCCGCCCTGCCGGACACCGTCGGCTTCGCGGAGGCCGCCACCCTGCCGGTCGCCGCGCTCACCGCGCTGCGTCTGGTCCGCGAGTCCGGCACCCTGCTCGGCCGGCGGGTACTGGTCACCGGTGCGGCGGGCGGCGTCGGACGGATCCTCGTCCAGCTGGCCGCCGCGGCCGGCGCGGAGGTCACCGCCGTCGCCCGCAACGCCGAACGCGCCAAGGGCCTCACCGAGCTGGGCGCCACCGCCGTGGTCACCGACCCGGCCGAGGCCGAGGGCCCCTTCGCGGTGGTGTACGAGGCCGCCGGCGGTGCCTCGCTCACCGCGGCGCTGGAGCTGGTCGGCCCCGGCGGCACCGTGTTCAGCTACGGCAACTCCTCCGGCGAGGACACCCCGGTCTCCTTCTTCCGCTTCTTCGGCGGGCACGAGCAGGCCGTCCTGCGGCACTTCGTCTTCGTCACCGGCGCGCCGGTGGACGAGGACCTCGCCGCGCTGGCCCGACTGGTCGGCGCGGGGTCGCTCTCGGTGGAGATCGCCTACCGCGAGGACTGGGAGCGGATCAACGAGGCGCTCGCCGCCGTCCGCGAGCGCCGGGTGGCCGGCAAGGCCGTGCTCACCGTCGGCTGACTCCCGGCCACCGGCCGGCCCCTCACCACCGGCCGGCCCCTGACCGGTGGGCCCTGACCGTTCCGGTTCCCGGCCGCCGGCCGACTCCTCACGTCGGCCGGCGGCACGGACCGCGGGGCGGGAAGGCTGCGGTGCCTCCCGTCCCGCTCCGGTGCCGCCCCCGTCCCGGCCCGCGCCGCCTCAGCGGCGGGTGTCGGCGAGCAGCCGGGCGGCGTGCACCCGGCCCGCGTGCTCCACCAGATCGACCAGCACCTGCTTGCCGGACGCCCGCCGCCGGGCGTCGCAGGCGACCACCGGGGTGTCCGCGTCGAGGTCGAGCGCGCGGGCCACCTCCTTCGGGCCGAAGTCCCGGGTGCCGGCGAAGCGGTTCACCGCGACGACGAACGGGATCCCCCGGTGCTCGAAGAAGTCCACCGCCGGGAAGCAGTCGGTCAGCCGCCGGGTGTCGGCGAGCACCACCGCACCGAGCGCTCCCTGCGCCAGCTCGTCCCAGAGGAACCAGAACCGGTCCTGGCCGGGGGTGCCGAACAGGTACACCGACAGGCCCTCGCGGATGGTGATCCGGCCGAAGTCCATCGCCACCGTGGTGGTGGTCTTCTGCTCCACCCCGCCCAGGTCGTCCACGCCGCGGCCGGCCGCGGTCAGCTGTTCCTCGGTGCGCAGCGGCCGGATCTCGCTGACCGAGCCGACCAGCGTCGTCTTGCCGACCCCGAAGCCCCCGGCGACCAGGATCTTCAGGGCGAGCACGGAGCCGTCAGAGTGCGCGGAGTCCATTGATGACCTCCTGGAGGATGTGCTCGTCGGGGAGCAGGGCGGGCGGGACGGGCCGGCTGACCCGGATGTACTCGGCGTCCAGCAGGTCGCCGAGCAGCACCCGCACCACGCCGAGCGGCAGGTCGACGTCGGCGGCGATCTCCGCGACGGAGAGCGCGTTGCCGCGGCAGAGGTCGAGGATGACGGCCTGTTCGGGGCCGACGGGCACCTCGATGCCCTCGGGGACGTCGCTGACCACCAGGGCGATCAGGTCGAACTCCGCCCCGGCCGGCCGGGTGCGGCCCTTGGTCATCGCGTACGGCCGGACCATCGGGCCGGCCGCGTCGTCGTACCACTGGACGGGCTCGTCGGGCGGCGGCGGGTAGCCGAACGGACTGCCCGGCAGGTAGCGGCGCGGCGGGTACGGCATCGGTCTCAGCCCCCCGCCGTACTGCGCGGCGCCGCGTACAGGTGCTCGCCGACCCGGCGCACCAGCCGGGCCATCTCGTAGGCGATCAGCCCGAGGTCGGCGGCGGCGGTGGAGAAGACGGCGAGGCAGGTGCCCTGGCCGGCCGCCGCCACGAAGAGGTAGCCGTGCTCCAGCTCGACCATGGTCTGCCGGACCTCGCCGGCCTCGAAGTGCCGGCCGGCGCCCTTGGCCAGGCTGTGGAAGCCGGAGGCGACCGCGGCCAGGTGCTCGCCGTCCTCCCGGCCGAGCCCCGCGGAGGTGCCCATCGCCAGGCCGTCCGCGGAGAGCATCACGGCGAACCTCACCTCGGCGACCCGGGCGACGAGTTCGTCGAGCAGCCAGTTGAGTTCGCCCGCGTGGTGCGTGGTCCCGATCATCGGTGCTCTCCTCCGGTGGGGTTCGGTCGGATCGGTTGCTCGGTGGCGCCGCGGGCCCAGCCGCGCTGGAAGGCGGACATCGCGGCGCGGGCCTCCTCGGGGTTCCGGCCGGCCGGCGGACCGTCCCCGCGCGGTGCGGTCGGCGGCCGGACCGGGGCCTCGCGAAGCTGCGGGACGAGGCTGGCCTGCCGCACCCGGCGCGGCAGTTCTCCGTCGCTCCCGCTCCCGCCGTCCGCGGCGGCGCCGGGCCGGACGGGTGCGGCGGCCGACGCGGCCGGGGCTGGAGCGGCCGCCGGACGGCGGGCCGGTGCGGGCGACGCGGGTGGGGGCGTCGGTGCGGGCAGCGGCAGGGGTGCAGGCGTTGCGGGGCGGGCGGGCGGTGCGGAGCGGGCGGGCGGCACCGCGGGGACGCCCGGTGCGGGCCGGCTGCCGTCGGCGCGGAACGGCGTCGGCCGCAGCACGCCCGGGTCGTCCCCGAGGGCGCCGAAGGGCGCGGCGGTCGGCAGCGGGCGGACGGCCGGCGGATCCTGCCGCTCGGGCTCCGGGGCCGGGACGGCAGCGGGGGCAGGGGCCGCAGCGGGGGTCGGGGCCGCCTCCGGTCGTGCGTCGGCGGCCGGCTCCGTCCCGGCGGCCGGACCGGCCGGTGACCCGGTCTCCAGCAGGGCGGTCGGCAGCAGCACCACCGCGGTGGTGCCGCCGTACGCGGAGGGCCGCAGCGACACCCGGACACCGTGCCGGCGGGCGAGGCGGCTGACCACGAAGAGGCCGAGCCGGTCGCTGTCGAAGAGGTCGACCTGCTCGGAGGCCTCGATCCGGCGGTTGGCGTCGGCCATCGCCTCGGGGCCCATGCCGAGGCCGCGGTCCTCGATCTCCACGGCGTAGCCGTTGCCGACCTGCTCGCCGCGGACGTGCACCCTGGTGTGCGGCGGCGAGAAGCCGGTGGCGTTCTCGACGAGTTCGGCGACCAGGTGGGTGAGGTCGGCGACGGCCTGCCCGGAGACCGCCGCGGGCGGCAGCCGGTGCACCTCGACCCGGGCGTACTCCTCGACCTCGGCGACGGCGGCCCGCACCACGTCCATCAGCGGGACGGGCTTGCGCCAGGCCCGCCCGGGGGCCGCCCCGGAGAGGATGATCAGGCCCTCGGCGTGGCGGCGCATCCGGGTGGTGAGGTGGTCCAGACGGAAGAGGTCGGCCAGCTCGGCCGGGTCCTCGGTACGGCGCTCCATCGCGTCCAGCAGGGTGAGCTGGCGGTGCACCAGGACCTGGCTGCGCCGGGCGAGGTTGACGAACACGCCGGACACCCCGGACAGCACCTCGGCGCGCTCCACCGCGGCGGTGACGGCCGCCCGCTGCACCCGGCCGAGGGCGCCGTGCACCTGGCCGATCTCGTCGCCGCCGTGCGGCCGCAGCGGCGCCTCGGCGGCGATGTCGATCTCCTCGCCGGCGCGCAGCCGCCGCATGGTCGCGGGCAGGGTGCGGCCGGCGAGTTCGAGGGCGGAGTTGCGCAGCCGGACGAGTTCGGTGACCAGGCCGCGGCCGATCTGGACGGAGATCAGCAGCGAGGCGAGCACGGCGGCGAGGCCGAGCAGCACGGCGAGCCCGGCCGGGGTGAACAGCCCGAGCGCGTACGGGTCGGAGCGTTCGGCGGCCGCGCTGCCGGCGGCCCGCTCCACGTCGGCCAGGCCGCGGGCGGTGGCGTCGGCGAGGTCGGCCCAGCGGTCGGCGGGCGCGGCCTGCAGGGCGCCGCGGCCGTCGGGTGCGTCCCGGACGGCGTCCTCCAGGCGCGCGAGTTCGCGGTAGTCCGCGCCGCCGGTGACGGCCTGCAGGGCGGAGCGGTCGGCCGGGCGCAGGTCGCGGGAGGCGGTCTGCTCGAAGAGCCGCCGGGCGTAGACGGCGGCGCCGAAGTCGCGCCGCTGGGGCTCGTCGAGGCGGCTTGCGGCCTGGCCGGCCCGCAGCAGGCTGTCCTCCCGGGCGAGCAGTTCGCGGGCCCGGGAGAACTCCAGCAGCACCCGGGCGTCGGAGGCGACCCGGTGGTCCTGCAGGGCGGTGACCGAACCGGTGACCTCCAGGGCGCGGTCGATCGCGGCGGTGTAGGCGGCGTACGTCTCGGGCCAGCCGGCCTGGTGCTGGAGGACCTTGGCGCGCAGCGCGGGCAGGGCGGCGACGGCGGCGGTGAGTTCGTCGACCCGGACGGCGGTCTCGTCACCGAGGCCCTCGGCGTCGGCCCGGTTGTAGCCGTCGGCGAGGTGCAGCGGGGCGGCGGCCCGGTCGGTCGCGGCGGCGGCCTCGCGCAGCGCGTTCTCCCGGCCGGGCGGCCCGCCGGCCAGCAGCTGCCCGGCGGCGGTGCGTTCGGCCTGCAGGCCGGTGACGGTGGCGGCGACGGGGTCGAGCACCGTCCGGGTGACGGCCTTGAGGTGCAGGGTGTCCCAGACGCCGCGGGCGGTGGTGACGGTGGCGAAGGACCAGAGCGCCAGCACCGAGACGACCGGCACCATCAGCAGGGCGACGATCCTGGCGCGGACGGTGCGGGGGCGCAGCCGCAGCCCGCCGGAGCGGGCCGGGGCCGCCGGCGGTGCGGGGTGGCCGTGGGCGTCGGCGGCCTCCTCATGGGCCTGTGGGCCGCGGTGCCGGCCGGCGGGCCCGGTCGGGCCGGGGCTGCGTCCGGCGGAACTCGGTCCGGTGGCCGGTGCGGTGCGCGGGGTGCCGCGGCTTGCTCGCATGGAGCGCGGGGTCCTTTCGAGCGGTGGCGTCAGGGGCGCCCGTGACCGTGGTGGGCGGTCCTGGGCCGTCTCTTTCGGATCTCGTCGGATCGGCGTGCGGCGGTGGGCGCCCGGCTGGCGTGCCGGCGGATCGTCCTCGTACTGGACGTACTCGGGCGATTCGCCGGTGCGTTCAGCTTGGGGGGTACCTCCCGGCCCCCTCGGGGCTGGGGGAGATGCCCGGCGTCGCGCGCCCGGCAAGATCCGAAAGAGACGGCCTAGGCGGCGCGGTCGAGGTCGGCGGCGCCGAGGTCCTCGATGGCGAGTTCGCCGGCCTCGCGGTAGGCGGCGCGCTCCTGGGCGGTGGGGGACAGTGCGACGAACGCGGAGGTGAGGAAGAGGAAGGAGCCGAGGCCGACGGCCAGCGGGAAGACGAACTGCATCGGGGTCGCGCCGCCGAGGTCGGTGCGGGCCGGGTCCAGGTGGACGTGGACGGCGGCCATGCCGGTGTAGTGCATGCAGCTGACCGCGACGCCCATGATCAGGGCGGCGCCGCCGGCGGCCACCAGGGTGCGGATGGCGACGGCGGCCCAGAGCGCCGCGGTGGCGGCGCCCACGGCGATCGCGACGGACAGCACCACGGTGGCGGGGGCGTACTCGACGGTGCCGTGCAGCCGCAGTGCGGCCATGCCGAGGTAGTGCATGGCCGCGACGCCGATGCCGGTGGTGAGGCCGCCGAGCAGGATGCTGCGGCCGCGGTGCCGGCCGTAGCCGACGGTGAAGACGCCGAGGCCGACGACGACGACGGCGACGAGCAGGCTGAGCACGGTGAGCGGGACGTCGTAGCGCAGCTCGGTGCCCTCGACGGTGAAGCCGAACATCGCGACGAAGTGCATGGTCCAGATCCCGGAGCCGATCGCGGCGGCGGCGGTGAGCAGCCAGTTGCGGCGGGACGGCCCGCTCGCGGACAGCGCCCGGAGGGTGCACCGCAGCCCGAGCGCGGCACCGACGCAGGCCATCAGGTACGACAGTGCCGGGGTCGGCCAGCCGAAGCTGACGTGGTTCATGGTTCCCATCAGGGCCTCCGAAGGACGTGACCGGACGGTCGGTCATATGCCGTTCGCACGTGCGAAGGGCTTCTCGGATGCGGTGGACGCTACCCAGCGTTCACAAATGGTCACCGGAAGATGTGAAAAGCTGCCCGTCGAACCCGGCGGGTGTGCTCGAATGGGGGGACGCCGTGTGCCGAAATGACTGATGAGCTGTCATGTCCGTTTGTGGGCAGGGCCCGTACGCCACCCTTCCGCCCGCGCACCGGCGCGGTTAGGGTCACGCCACGACGGCCCGCGACCTCGGCCACAACGGCAGCCTCCCGGCCAACGGCGGCACCACCTCGTTCGGCTTCAACGGCACCTGGACGGGCACCAACACCAAGCCCGCCGCCTTCAACCCTCAACGGCGCCTCCTGCACCGTCAAATAGCCTCTGACACCTCAGGGAAGCGCACCGCCAGGGGCGCGTGGGGGCACCTGGGTGGATCCCTACCTCCGGGTGAGGCGGATGCGGACGGGGCCGCGGGCCTCCAGGGTGATGGCCTGGCCGAGCGGGACCTCGGTGTCGACGGTCTCGACCTCGAACTCCCGCAGGACGGCGGCCAGTGCCAGCACCGACTCCAGCATCGAGAAGTGCTGGCCGATGCAGGCCCGCGGCCCTCCGCCGAACGGGAACCAGGCGTAGCGGTGCCGTCCGGCCTCCCGTTCCGGGGTGAACCGTTCCGGGTCGAAGCGCTCCGGCTCCTCCCAGTGCCCGGGGTGGCGGTGCGTCACGTACGGGGAGACGAGGACGTCCGCACCGGCGGGGATCCGGACGCCGCCGATCTCGCTGTCGGCGACCGCGCGGCGGCCGATCACCGCGGCGGCCGGGAACAGCCGCATGGCTTCCTTCAGCACGGCCGTGGTGTGGGGCAGGGCGGCGAGGTCGTCGGCCTGCGGCGGCCGGTCGCCGAGCACGGCGAGGGCTTCCTCGCGGGCGCGCTTCTGTTCGGCGGGGTGCTTGCCGAGCAGGTGCAGGGCGAAGGCGAGCGAGGTGGCGGTGGTCTCGTGGCCGGCCAGCAGGAAGATCAGGACCTGGTCGCGGAGTTCGGACGGGTCGAGCCGTTCGCCGTCCTCGCCGCGGGCGGCGGCGAGGAGTCCGAGCAGGTCGTCGGAGTCCTGTCCGGCGCGGCGGGCGATGATGGCGTCGCAGATGGCGTACAGCTCGCGTTCGGCGGCCCGGGCCTCGCGGTTGCCGGGGGTGGGCCACTGCCGGGGGATCCGGACGGGGGCGAAGCCGCGGTCGCGGACGTACGCGCCGAGCACCGGGAAGGAGCGGCGGACGGCGCCGATGGCCTCTTCCACGTCGGTGCCGAAGAGGATCCGGGCGACGGCCCGCAGCGCGAAGCCGGACATCTCCTCGGCGGCGTCGACGACGCCGCCGGGCACGGCGGTCCAGCGCTCGACGAGGGCGGCGGACTCCTGGGCGATCGCGTCGGCGTAGCCGTCCACCCGGCGTTTGGTGAACAGTGGTTGGACGAGCCGGCGTTGGCGCTGGTAGTCGGCGTCCTGGGCGGTGAGCAGGCCGTTGCCGAGGCTGAGCCGGACCTCCTCGTACAGGGTGTTGTCCTTGCGGAAGTCGGCCGCGCGGGTGGCGAGCACCTGCTGGGCGCCCTCCGGCGAGAACACCATGTAGAACTCGACGCGCAGGCCGGGCGGCCCGGCGGTGAAGCGCACCACGTCGCCGTGCTCGCGGTGCGCGGCGAGGTAGGCCGCGAGCGGGTCCCTGGTCAGGTCGAGCATCGAGCCGATCAGCGGCAGCCCCGTCGGGCCGGGTGTCCGGGTGGTGGCCTGCACAGTGTCCCCCTCGGGTCGGATCTCTCCTGGTTCCATAGTGACTGAGTGGTCGTCAGGAGAGTAGGGCGTGCGTGCGGACCGGACGTGACGATCCGCACACACCCGGCCCGGGTCACTCGTACTCGGTGCCGCCCTTGCGGGTGAGATAGGCCCCGCCGACCGCCTTGGCGATCGCCCGGCCGCCGGTGACGGGGCTGTACCGCTCGGCCTGCGTGCGGACGACGACGCCCTCGCGGATGTGCAGCTCCTTGCCGGAGACGGTCTCCCGGCCGTCGGCGAGCTCCAGCACCACGGCCTGGTCGTAGGGGCCGCGCCACAGCTCGGGCACCACGGGCAGTTCGCCGCCGAGCACCTCGGCGGCGTCGAGCCAGCGCAGCTGCCCGTCGACGACGGCCGACACGTCGAACACGGCGTAGCCGGGGAGTTCGGTGCGGCCGGAGGCGCCGTAGGAGAGGTCCTGCACGCCGGCGCCGAAGACCTCGCCGAAGACGCCGACCCGGCTGGCGCCGATCCGCTCGGCGAGGGCCGCGGCCACCTCGGGGACGCCGTGCGCCCGCACGGCCCGCCAGTACAGGTTGGTGTCGTCCTCCTTGAGGGCGAGGCCCTGGGCGCCGATGCCCTTGGAGGAGACCTGCACCTCGCCGGACTCGGCGTGGTAGGTGACCAGGCAGCAGCTGCCGTGCACCTTCTCGGTGACGACGACGGGCTCGCCGGGCTCGAAGACGGTCGGGAAGCGCTTGAGGTTCTCGATGTCCACCCAGGGCAGCAGGTCGGGGGCGGCCTCGACGTCGCCGTTCATGTGGGTGGGGACCGGCGGGCGCCACTTGGTGATGCCGAGGCGCTCCGCGAAGTCCTCGCCGCTCTCGGCGGCGGCGGCCAGGTCGACGTCCGCCAGTTCGCCCGGGCGGCAGACGATGCCCTGCGAGAGCTCGCCGCGCAGCCGGACGGCCTTGACCCGGTCGGCGTTGGAGCCGGCCAGGCGCCCGGTCAGTCCGAGCTCCTCGATCAGCGCGGCCGGCAGCACGGCCTGCTCGGGGATGTACACCGCGGTCTCGCCGGTGCGGTACGCGCCCTTGGCGACCACCGCCCGGTACAGGCCGATCTGCGCCAGCTCCAGGGCGTCGGCGTTGGGGTGCTCCAGGATGGTCAGGTGTTCCGCGGTGACGCGCAGTGTGGACATCGGTGTCCCTCCCCGTTCGATACGACGGGGAACACTCTGGCGGCGGCCCGGCGGCAGGGCCAGGGATTTTCGGTCAGGGGCATCGCACATGCGAGAGACAGGGTGTCCACGTGCTGGCCTGTGCGATGAAACAGGGGACGCGTGGCCCGCATCTACGACAGTATGATCGCCGTTGTCACCGCACCTCCGCGCCTCCCGGCGGCGCGGCAGAAGGGGAACCCCATGAGCACCGCAAGACGCCGTTCCGCCGTCGCCGCCCTCGTCGCGGTCGCCCTCGCCGCCGGCCTCACCGCCTGCGGCAGCAGCGGCACCTCGAACAGCAACGCCGCACCGGCGTCCTCCGCCGCCTCCGCGGGTGCCCCGTCCTCGGCCGCCAAGGTCTCCGGCGACCTGACCGTCTTCGCTGCCGCCTCGCTGAAGGAGACCTTCACCGCGCTCGGCAAGAAGTTCGAGGCCGCCAACCCCGGCGTGAAGGTGACCTTCAACTTCGGCGGCAGCTCGGCGCTCGCGCAGAGCATCGTCTCCGGCGCTCCCGCGGACGTCTTCGCCGCCGCAAGCCCGGCCACCATGAAGACCGTCAGCGACGCCAAGGCCGCCGAGGGCACGCCCCGGGTGTTCGTGAAGAACACGCTCGAGATCGCCGTCCCCAAGGGCAACCCGAAGCACGTCACCGGCCTCAAGGACCTCTCCGGGGTCAAGGTCGCGCTGTGCGCCAAGGAGGTGCCCTGCGGCGCAGCCGCCCTGAAGGCCCTCCAGGCCGGCGGGGTGAACATCACCCCCGTCACCCTGGAGCAGGACGTCAAGGGCGCCCTGACCAAGGTCGAGCTCGGCGAGGTCGACGCCTCGCTCGTGTACCGGACCGATGTGCAGGCCGATGCTGCGAAGATCGACGGTGTGGAGTTCCCCGAGGCGGCCAAGGCCGTGAACGACTACCCGATCGCCGCGCTGGCCAAGGCGCCCAACGCCCCGGCCGCCGCCGCCTTCGTCGCGTACATCCGGTCCGCCGAGGCCGCCCGGGCCCTCACCGCCGCGGGCTTCCAGGCGCCGTGACGCCCGCCCCGGCCGCGACCCGCCGCCGCGCCCGGCGCGGCGGCGGGCGGGTGCCGTACGCCCTGCTCCTGCCGGCCCTGCTGGGCCTGGCCTTCCTCGTCCTGCCGCTGGTCGGGCTGCTGGTGCGCGCGCCGTGGAGCGCGCTGCCCGAGCAGCTCTCCAGCCCCGAGGTGTGGCAGGCGCTCAGGCTCTCGCTGATCTGCGCAACGGCGGCCACGGGGGTGTCGCTGGTGCTCGGAGTGCCGCTGGCCTGGCTGCTCGCCCGCACCGAGCTGCCCGGCCGGCGGCTGGTGCGGGCCCTGGTCACCCTGCCGCTGGTGCTGCCTCCGGTGGTCGGCGGCGTCGCCCTGCTGCTCGTCCTCGGCCGCAACGGCATCGTCGGCCGCTGGCTGGACTCGGCCTTCGGCATCACCCTGCCGTTCACCACGCCCGGCGTGGTGCTCGCCGAGGCCTTCGTCGCCATGCCGTTCCTGGTGATCAGTGTGGAGGGCGCGCTGCGCGCCGCCGACCCGCGCTACGAGGAGGCCGCGGCCACCCTCGGCGCCTCCCGGCTCACCGCCTTCCGCCGGGTCACCCTGCCGCTGATCGCCCCCGGCATCGGGGCCGGCGCGGTGCTCGCCTGGGCGAGGGCGCTCGGCGAGTTCGGCGCGACGATCACCTTCGCCGGCAACTTCCCGGGCCGCACCCAGACCATGCCGCTCGCCGTCTACCTGGCGATGGAGTCCGAGCCGGAGGCGGCGATCGCGCTCAGCCTCGTCCTGCTCGCGGTGTCGATCGCCGTCCTCGCGGGCCTGCGGGAACGCTGGATGTCGACGCCGTGACCCCACCCCCGGAGCACCCGATGACCCCGCCCGCCCTGGACGCCCGGCTGCGGGTCGACCGTGCCGCGTTCTCGCTCGACCTCTCGCTCACGGCCGCCCCCGGCGAGGTGCTGGCCCTGCTCGGGCCGAACGGCGCAGGCAAGTCCACCGCGCTGCGCGCCCTCGCCGGGCTGCTGCCGCTCACCGACGGCCGGCTCGCCCTGGACGGCACGGTGCTGGAGGACCCGGCGGCCGGCCTGCACACCCCCGCCGAGGAGCGCCCGGTCGGCGTGGTCTTCCAGGACTACCTGCTCTTCCCGCACCTCGGCGCGCTCGACAACATCGCCTTCGGCCTGCGCTGCCGGGGCCTGCGCAAGGCCGCCGCCCGGGAGGCCGCCCGGCCCTGGCTGGAGCGGATGGGGCTCGCCGAGCACGCCGCCAGCCGCCCGCGCAGCCTCTCCGGCGGCCAGGCGCAGCGGGTGGCGCTGGCCCGGGCGCTCGCCGTCCGGCCGCGGCTGCTGCTGCTCGACGAGCCGCTCGCCGCCCTGGACGCCCGGACGCGGCTCGACGTCCGGGCGCAACTGCGGCGGCACCTCGCCGAGTTCGAGGCCGTCGCGGTGCTCGTCACGCACGACCCGCTGGACGCCATGGTGCTCGCCGACCGGCTGGTGGTGATCGAGGACGGCCGCGAGGTGCAGTCCGGCACGCCCGCGGACATCGCCCGGCACCCGCGCACCGACTACATCGCCCGGCTGGTCGGCCTCAACCTGTACCGGGGCACCGCCGACGGACACACCGTCACCCTGCCGGACGGCACCGCCCTCGCCACCACCGAGCGGCTCACCGGCCAGGCGTTCGTGGCCTTCCCGCCGGACGCGGTGACCCTGCACCGCGGCCGCCCCGACTCCAGCGCCCGCAACGCCTGGCCGCTCACCGTCGCCGGCCTCGACCTGCACGGCGACCGGATCCGGGTCGACCTCACCGGCCCGCTCCCGCTCGCCGCCGACCTCACCCCCGGCGCCGCCGCCGAACTCGACCTGGCCCCCGGCCGCGAGGTCTGGGCCACCGTCAAGGCCGCCCAGACCCACGCCTACCCGGCCTGAGGTCAGGCCTTCTTCACCTTCTTCTCGAACACGGAGAAGTCCACGACCTGGTCGGCCGGCGGCTCCTGCACGGTGAAGGGCTTGTCGAACTCGCTGAAGTCGAAGGCGGCCGGCTCCTTGCCCTGGAGCTGCTCCATGCGGACCAGGTAGGGCTTGCCCTCGGTGGCGATGTGGAGGGTGACGGTCTCGCCGTCCGCGGTGGTGACGGTCAGGCCGAAGGTCTTCACACCGTTGGTGGTGCCGGCGCTGCCCTTGGCGATCTTCTCCTTGCCCTTGTCGCTGTCGTCGGCGAACAGGCCCTTGATCAGGTTGCACATCATGGCGGCCTCCGCCAGCTCCGCCCGGCTGTCGCCGCCGGTGATGAAGCGCCCCTTGAAGAGTTCGGCGGCGACCGCGGCGTCCTGCGCGGTGGCACCCGGCTCCTTCGCCACGGCCTTCTTCCAGGTCGTCTCGTCCGCCTTCAGCCAGGTCTTGGTGCCCGAGTGCCGGAGCTCGAACTGGCCGACCTCGGGGGAGGCGACGGTGCCGCTGCAGTTCCCCTGCTTGTCGGAGGTCAGGTGGACGGCCAGCTTGCCGCCGTCCATGGTGAGTTCCCCGTCGACCTTCACCGAGGCGAGGGCCGCCATCGCGGCGTGCGCCCGGTCGGAGATCTGGTCCGCGGTCAGGGTGTCCACGGCCAGCGTGGGCACGGGGCTGGCCGACGGCTTGGCCGGCGCGGGAGCGGCGGCCGGGCCGTTCTTGTCACCGTTGCACGCCGTGGCACCGGTGGCCAGCAGGGCGCACAGGACGGACGCGGCGACGGAACGCTTGGAAAGCATGGGGATCCCTCTTCGACGGAACACGAGCGGGGATCAGTATGGGACCGGGGGGTGACACCCCCTCCGCCGGGGTCCGCCCGCTCGACCGGGCCTTTTCCGCATCCGCGGCGCGCCGCACGCGAACGTGCCGTCACGCCGGGGTGACGAAGCCGGACTCGTAGGCGGTGACGACGGCCTGGGTGCGGTCGCGGGCGCCGAGTTTGCCGAGGACGGCGCTGACGTGGGTCTTGACGGTCTGGACGCCGAGCACCAGTTCGGCGGCGATCTCCGCGTTGGACAGGCCGCGGGCCATCAGCCTCAGCACCTCGGCCTCGCGGGCGGTCAGCGCCGCGCGGGCCAGGGTCGCGGCGGCCCCGGCGTCGCTGCGGCCGGCCGCGAGCCGGCGGACGGCCGCGGGGAAGAGCAGCGAATCGCCGGCCTCGGCCAGCCGGACGGCGTGCACGATCTCGGCCGGGCGGGCCCGCTTGAGCAGGAACCCGGCGGCGCCGGCCCGCAGCGCCTCGTACACGTAGTCGTCGTTCTCGAAGGTGGTGAGGACGAGGATCCGCGGCGGGGCGTCGGTGTCGCGGAGGATCGCGCGGGTCGCGGTGAGGCCGTCGACCTCGGGCATCCGGACGTCCATCAGCACCACGTGCGGCCGCAGCGAGCGGACCAGGCCGAGCGCTTCGGCGCCGTCCGCCGCCTCCCCCACCACGCGCAGGTCGCCCTGGGCCTCCAGGACGGCCCGCAGCCCCGTCCGGACGAGTTCCTCGTCGTCCACCAGCAGGATGTCGATCATTCGGCCAACCGTATCGGCAGGCTGACGGACAGCACCCAGTCGCCGTCCCTGCGGCCGGCCTCGGCCGCCCCGCCGAGCAGCACGGCCCGCTCCCGGACTCCGCGCAGTCCCCGGCCGCCGCGGCCGGTGCGGCCCTGCCGGTGTCCGCCGGCGGGCAGGGCGGTGGCGCAGTGCAGGTCGAGCCGACCGGCGTCGACCGCGGCCCGGACCCTGATCGGCGTGCCCGGCGCGTGCTTGAGGGCGTTGGTGACGCCCTCCTGGACGATCCGGTAGGCCTCGCGGGAGACGACTCCCGGCAGCCGGGCGGCGAGCGCCGGGTCGACCGCCGCCTCGACGGGGCTCCCCGCGGCCCGGGCGGCGTCGAACAGCGCGGGCACCCGGTCGAGCCCGGGGCGCTCGGCGGCGGCGCCGTCGGGGGTCTCGCGGAGCAGGACGAGCATCCGTTCCAGGTCCTCCATGGCCTGCCGGCCGGTGGTCTCGATCGCCTCCAGGGCCTTCTCCCGGAAGGCCGGGTCGGCGACCTCCCGGGCGGCGCCGGCCTGCAGCACGGTGACGGTGAGGGCGTGGCCGATCGAGTCGTGCAGCTCCCGGGCGAGCCGGTTGCGTTCCAGCAGGCGCTCGGCGCGCAGCTCCGCGGCGGCCAGCCGGTCCGCCGCCGAGGGGCCCAGCAGCCGCACGGCCAGGGCGAGTTGGAGCCGTCCGGCGAGCACGATCAGCCAGAGCAGGGCGAGGCAGAACGGCGGCACCAGCAGCGGCCCCCAGGGCGGGGCGGTCAGCAGGTCGACGGCGGTCGTCAGCCCGCGGACGGTGACCAGCCCGGCCGCGAAGCCGAGACCGACCCGGGCGAGCAGCCACCCCGCCGTCCGGCCGCGGTCGCGCCAGCCCGCGGACGGTGCGACCCCGATGGTCTCCTCCCGGCCGGGCGCCAGCAGCAGCCCGGCGAGCACCCCCTCGGCCCGGCGGGTGGCCGGCAGCAGCGCGGCGAGGCCGAGCAACGCCGAGTCGAGCGCCGCGCTCACCGCCACCACCCACCACAGCGGCCGTCCGGTCTCGGCGCCCGGGTACACCAGCAGGACGACGGCGACGAACACCGTCCCGGTCAGCAGGTGCAGCCAGCGCGCGTAGGTGGCGGCCTGGAGCAGCGGGGCGAGGAGGCGGGGCACGGCACCGATCCTCCCAGCTCGGCGCGGTGCGCCGCCTCCCTCCCGGGAGGGAGACGGTCCACTCCCGGGCGGGATCCCCCGGCGCCGCCGGCCCGGTTGGCTGGAGGCATCGACCAGGGGAGGTACGACGGTGATCGAGGTCAGGAACCTGACCAAGCGGTACGGCGCGACGACGGCCGTGGACGGACTGGACTTCCGGGTGGAGCCGGGCCGGGTGACCGGTTTCCTCGGCCCGAACGGCGCAGGGAAGTCCACCACGCTGCGGATGGTGCTCGGGCTGGACCGGCCGACCGCGGGCGAGGCGCTGGTGCACGGCCGCCCGTACGCCGAGCTGGAGGCGCCGCTGCGCCGGGTGGGCGCCCTGCTGGACGCCCACGCGGTGCACGGCGGCCGGACGGCCCGCGGCCATCTGCGCTGGCTCGCGGCGAGCAACGGCCTGCCGCGGCGCCGGATCGACGAGGTGCTGCAGCAGGTCGGGCTGGCCGAGGCCGCCGACCGGCGGATCAGGGGCTTCTCGCTCGGCATGCGGCAGCGGCTCGGGGTCGCCGCCGCCCTGCTCGGCGACCCGCCGGTGCTGCTGCTGGACGAGCCGGTTAACGGCCTCGACCCGGAGGGCATCCGGTGGATCCGCACCCTGCTGCGCGGCCTCGCCGGTGAGGGCCGGGCGGTGCTGGTCTCCTCCCACCTGATGGCCGAGATGGCGCTCACCGCGGACCACCTGGTGGTGGTCGGCCGGGGCCGGCTGCTGGCCGACCTGTCCACCGAGGCCTTCCTGGCGCGGCACGGGCGGACGCGGGTCCGGGTGCGCGCCGTCGACCCGCTGAAGCTGGCCGACCTGCTGCGCACCTCGGGCACGGCGGCCGAACCGGTGGAGGGCGGCGCCTGGGAGGTCTCCGGCGCCGCCCCCGAGGAGATCGGCGCGCTGGCCGCCCGGCACGGTGTCGCCCTGTACGAACTGTCGTTGCTGCAGGACTCGTTGGAGGAGGCTTTCATGCGGATGACCGCGGACGCGGTGGAGTACCGGGCGGTGGCGGCATGAGTGCGGCGTTCGCCCTGCGCGCGGAGTGGGTCAAGTTCACCACGCTGCGCTCCCAGTGGATCACCCCGCTGCTCGCGGTGCTGCTCACCACCGGCATCACCGCCGCCGTGCAGGCCGCGTACGGCCGCGTCGACACCTCGCTGGAGGACGACCCGGCCGGCGGCATCTACTACGGCCTGCTGTTCGGCCACGTCGCGGTGGTCTGCAGCGGCATCCTGCTGATCGGCCAGGAGTACGCCTCCGGCACGGTGCGGGCCTCGCTCGCGGCGGTGCCGCGGCGCGGCCGGTTCTACGCGGGGAAGCTGCTGCTCGGCACCGGGGTCGGTTTGGTCGTCGGCCTGCTCTCGGTGGCCGGCGCGCACCTGGCGACCTCCGCGACGGTGGGCCTGGACCTCGGGCGGCCCGGGGCGGTGCGCAGCATCGTCGCCGGTGTGCTGTACCACCCGCTGCTGCTGGTGATCTGCCTCGGCGCCACCGCGATGCTGCGCAACCTCACCGCCGCGACGGGACTGCTGACGCCCGCGGTCTTCCTCGGCACGACCTTCCTCACCGCGGTGCCCGGGGTCCGCGAGGCGGCGTACTTCCTGCCGGACCGGGCCGGCCTGTACGCGATGAACTACCGCGCCGACCCGGCCGTCCCCTACGGCCACTGGACGGGCCTGCTGGTGATGGCGCTCTGGGCGGCGGCCGCCGCGTGGGGCGGGCTGGTCTCGCTGCGGCGGCACGACGCCTGACCCGGCCGGCCCGCGGCGGGGACGGGCGGGCCGGCGGGTAGGGTGACCGCCATGCATCCGGCTGTTCTGCCACCTCCCGCCGCCTGAGCGGGCGGCGAGGCCACGGAAGACCGTGACTCCGGGGTGAGGCCCCGGGGCGGTCGGCGCTGCCCGCGGACGGGACCACGCGACCGACCTCTTCTGTGGGAGAACACCCATGTCCACCCCCTCCGCCCTGCCCGTCGGCCGGGGCCTGCTCTACATCACCTTCTCCGCGACGGCCTGGGGCACCGCGGGCGCGGCCGCCGCGCTGCTGTACCAGGGCAGCGGGCTCGGCCCGCTCGCCCTCACCTTCTGGCGGTCCGTCGGCGGCGTCGTCCTGCTGCTGGCCGTCCGGGCATGCACCGGGCGCCGGCGCGGTGGCCGGCGGCGGCCGGCGGGCGCGGTGCTGCCGCTGCGCCGCCGGGTCGTCCGGATCGCCGTCAACGGCCTCGGGCTGACGGTCTTCCAGGCCGCGTACTTCGTCGCCGTCCAGCAGACCGGCCTGGCGGTGGCCACCGTGGTGACCCTCGGGTCGGCGCCGGTCCTGGTCGCGGTCGGCGCCCGGCTGACCATGGGCGAGCGCCTCGGCGGCGCCGGCGTCGTGGCCGTCTCGGGGGCGCTGGCCGGACTGGCCGTCCTCGTCCTCGGGGACGGCGGCAGCGGCGAGGTCCGGCCCGCCGGGGTGATGTGGGCGCTGGTGTCGGCCTCCGGGTACGGCTGCATCACCCTGTACACCCGCCGGCTCGGCCGGGCCGGGGAGTCTCAGAGCCCGTCGGCGACCACCCTGTGGTCGTTCGCGGTCTGCGCGGTCTGCCTGCTGCCGTTCGCCCTCGCCGAGGGGGTGCTGCCGCAGTCCGCGGGCCTCGGCCGGACGGTGCTGCTGCTGGTCTACCTGGCCTCGGTGCCCACCGCGCTCGCCTACGCGCTGTACTTCGCGGGCGCCGCGGTCGTCCGGGCCACCACGGCCTCGGTGATCGCGCTGATCGAACCGGTCAGCGCGACGGGGATCGCCGTCCTGCTGCTGGGCGAGCACCTGACCACGGCGACGGCCGCCGGCACGGCCGTGCTGCTCGCCTCGGTCACCGGACTGGCCGTCGCCGAGGCCCGCCCGGCGGCCCGTCCCCGCCCGGCCTGAGGGGTCCGCCCGTAGGGGCGCGTGGGGGCACCTCCCTGACGGCCGCACCCGGATCTCGCGGTTCGCTCCGCCTCCTGGCCGCGTGTCAGCCGCGGTGGAGGGCCAGCAGGCGGTAGCGGGGCTGCGGGCGGGGGCGGTCCTGGTCGGGGAGGGCGGCGAGGTCACGGCAGAGTCGGGCGCTGCCGTCGGGGCCGGCGGCGGTGGCCCAGGGGATGCGGCCGGCTTCGACGGCGCGGCGCCAGTCCGCGGGGCTGCGGCCCTGGCCGGCGCCGTCGAAGCCGGTCTCTGCGGTGGGCCGCAGCCCGTGGCGGGCACCGGCCTCCAGCACCGTGCGGTGGCCGTCGGCGGGCGTCCGGCCGTGGGCCTCCCGCAGGGGTGCGGTGAGCCGGGCGACGTCGCTGTCGGTGCCGAAGGCGGCGGCGTTCTTGTCCACCGTGGTGATCACCACCCCGCCGGGGCGGAGCACCCGGGCGGCCTCGGCGAGCACCGGTCCGGCGTCCGGCAGCAGGTGGAGCAGCCAGACCAGGACGACGGCGTCCGCCCGGCCCCCGGCGAGCGGCAGCCGGCCGGCGTCGCCGAGCACCACGCGGCCGGGCAGCCGCCCGGCGGCGACCGCGGCCATGCCGCCGGAGCGGTCGACGCCGAGGACGGTCCGGCCGGGACGGCGGAGCCGCGCGGTGACGATGCCGGTGCCGCAGGCGACGTCCACCACGAGGGCTGCGGCGGGCGGCAGCAGCCGTTCGACCGCGGCCGCGGCGGCCCCGGCGCGTTCCTCCCCGCCGCGGGTGGCGTCGTAGGTCGCGGCCTCGTCGTCGTAGTCGAGCACGGGCTACCGGAGAGCGGGGTGGTCGGCGACGACGGTGCAGCTGCCGGGCGCGATCTCGGTGAATCCGGCGTCGCGGACGAGGGGCAGGCCGCTCTCGGTGAGGGCGGCCCAGTCCTCGGGGGCGGCGGTGCGGACGGCGAGCGCGAAGCCGCTCTCGGCCCATTCCTTGCGGCGGGTGTCGTCCAGCCGCCACCAGGCGAGCTGGGCGGCGTGGCCGGTCTGCGCCATGGTCTTTCCGGCGCTCATCTCCAGGTCGGGGTTGAGCCAGAGCACCGGCAGCCCCCCGGCCGGGGCGGCGGGCGCCTCGGGGTCGTCCAGGTCGGTGCCGGAGACCTGGAGCTTGGCGAGTTCCCTCGGCCAGCCGTCGAGCGGGACGGGCGGGAAGACCCGGACCTCCGCGGTGGCGCCGGTGACGGTGATCCCGGGCAGCTCGCCGGCCTTGCGCCACTCGCCGCCGCGGGCCCGCCGGACGACCTTGCGGATCCGGGCGTCCTCCCACGCGGCGACCCGCTCGGCCCACTCGCCGTCCCCGTCGGTGACCCGGGGGTCGGCGAGCAGGGTCAGCACGGCGCGGGCCGAGGTCTCCAGCGCGTCGGTGCGGGCGGGCGGGTCGGCCCGCTCGATCCGGACGACCAGGGGCAGCACGTACTGCTCCTTGCTGTCGCGGTCGACGGGCTCGTCGGGGGTGCTCGGGGCGGCGAAGGGAGAACTCACCCCACCAGCATGCCAGCAGCCGCCGCGGCGTCAGCGGCGGTATCCGCGCTGGGGGTCGCGCTCCTCGGCGTCCTCGTAGCCGAGGAACCAGCCCTCGGGGTGAGTGGCGGCCAGCAGCTGGTCGATCCGGTCGGCGGTCTCCAGGTCGGGGTCGCCCTCGTCGGGCCCGTAGACGCCGAAGAGTTCGTCGGCGCAGCCGTCCCAGTCGTAGTCGTAGAGGTCGGCGGGCAGGTCGCCCATCATGTCGGCGACGGACTCGGGCTGGGCGCCGAGCAGGCTGCGGGCGTCAGCGAGGGCCATCCGCAGCGCCACCTCCTCGGCGAGGCAGCGGGGCAGCGGCCATTCGCCGAGCGAGAGGTCCTCGGCGAGGTCGTCGAAGGTGCGGGCGAGGGCCCGGCGCCAGGTGCGGTGCATCGACCAGGTGCGGCGGGGCAGCCGGGCGTAGACCGTCCAGTCGGGCTCGTCGCCCTCGGTGACGGGCTCGTCCTCGTGCTCCTCCAGGTCGTCGTAGGCGGCGTCGGCGAGGCCGACCAGCTGGGTGTGCAGCAGACAGGCGGTGCGCGGGGTGAGCGTCCAGTCGGCGCCCTCGCCGTCCTCGCCGTCGAGCGGGAAGAGCTCGGCGAAGTCGGGGGCGAAGTCGTCGGTGACGCTGATCTCCAGGGTGCCGCCGAGCGCCTCGATGCCGGGGACGGCGGCGACCAGCCGGTCCGGGTGGAGCAGCACGCCGAGCGCCGCGTTCGGGTCGTCGGCGACCTCGCGGAGCAGTTCGCTGCGCTGCCCGACGGGGTCGGCCCCGTCGAAGTCCAGCTCGTCGACGGCCGCCAGCGCGGCGGCGCGCAGTGCCGGCCAGTCGGTGATGCGGATCCCGAGCACCACCGTCGCCTCGATCTCCTGCGCGCCGGAGTCCTCCGCCGCGCCCGGCCCCTGCGGATGATCGCTTCGCTCGCCCATGCGCCTACAGTACGGCCAGGGCGGCCCAGGAATCACCGGTGTCCGCCACCTTCTTCCGCGTGGTGGGCGGCGCGCGCCGGGGCGCCGCCCCGGCGGTGGGCCGGTGGTGGCCCTCAGGGGCAGCCGTCGTCCTCGGAGGCGTCCAGTTCGACGTGCACGGCGGACGGCTCGACGGTGACGGTGGCGCTGCTGCGCCAGCCGTCGAAGGACTTGGTGAGGCCGACGGAGGACCACGGGCCGCCGCCGGTGGTGGTCTCGTGCCGCCAGCCGGTCCGCGCGGCGAGGTCGCGGAGCCGCTGCTCGGTGGGTGCGGTGCGCGGGCCGGTGTAGTCGGCCGTGACCATGGGCGGCATCCGGCCGTGCGGGGTGTCCCGGCAGGGCCACCTCCGCGCCGCGGCGGTGCTGCCGAGGGCCGTGGCGAGGGCGTCGAGCAGGGGGTCGTCGGCGAGCCGGTCGAGCCGGGCGTCCGCGGTGCGCGAGGGGTACTCGCCGGCGCCGGGCCGCGACAGCCACGCGACGGTGCCGCCGACCGCCACGACGATCACGAGCAGCCCGAGGCCGATGCCCTGCAGCACGGCCTTCAGCACGGCGGGATTCCCATGGCGGAGGACCCTATCGGACGAGGATCGGGCGCCCACCGGCGAGCCGGGGCGGCTTCCCGCGGCCCGTCGCCGATGGTGGGGGCATGGGAAACATCGACGAGTACGGCGGCGGGCAGCGCCCGGACGCCGAGGTGCTGGTGGTGACCACCAACGACGTGCCCGGGCACCGGGTCGAGCACGTGATCGGCGAGGTCTTCGGCCTGACGGTGCGCAGCCGGCACATCGGTTCGCAGATCGGCGCGGGGCTGAAGTCGCTGGTCGGCGGCGAGCTGAAGGGCCTGACCAAGACCCTGGTGGAGAGCCGCAACCAGGCGATGAGCCGGCTGATCGAGCAGACGAAGGCGCGCGCGGGCAACGCGGTGCTGATGATGCGCTTCGACGTGTCGGAGGCCGCCGACGTGGGAACGGAGATCTGCGCCTACGGCACCGCCGCCCGGATCGTCCCCCTCGGCTGACCCGCCGTCGACGGCCCGGTCCCGCCGGACGGGTGGGTCCGGGCCGTCGGCGTGCCCGCCGGAACATGTGCGGCTTGTGCAATGTTCCATAGGCATGACCGTTGAAGGCGAAACGACCTGGGACGCGCCGCGCGAGGTGGACGTCGTGGTGATCGGCGCCGGGCAGGCCGGCCTGTCCGCCGCGTACCACCTGCGGCGGCGCGGCTTCGAGCCGTACCGCGGCTTCGTGGTGCTCGACGCGGACAGCGCCCCGGGCGGCGCCTGGGCACACCGCTCCCCCTCGCTGCGGATGGCCACCGTGCACGGGTTCCACGACCTGCCGGACTTCGAACTGCCCGCCGTCGACCCGCAGGCACCGGCCAACACGGTCGTCCCGGGATACTTCGCGGCCTACGAGGCGAAGCACGCACTGCCCGTGCTGCGGCCGGTGCGGGTGCGGGCGGTCCGGTCGCTGCCGGACGGCCGGCTCCGGGTCGAGACGGACCGCGGCGACTGGACGGCACGGGCCCTGGTCAACGCCACCGGCACCTGGACCAGGCCGTTCCTGCCGCACTACCCCGGCCGGTTCGAGGGCCGGCAGCTGCACTACGCGGACTACCGCGGGCCCGAGGAGTTCACCGGGCAGCGCGTGGTGGTGGTCGGCGGCGGCGCCTCCGCGATCCAGGTGCTGTCCGAGGTCGGCGCCGTCGCGGAGACTGTGTGGGTGACCCGGCGGCCGCCCGTCTACCGGGACGGCCCGTTCACCCCCGAGGCCGGGCGGGCCGCGGTGGCCCTGGTCGAGCAGCGGGTCCGGGAGGGCCTGCCGGTGCGGAGCGTGGTGAGCGTGACCGGACTCGGCCCGTCGGTGGCGTACCGGCGGGCCGAGGAGCTGGGCGTGCTCGAACGCCGGCCGATGTTCGACCGGCTGACCGCGCACGGCGCCGTCTGGGACGGCGTCGAGGAGCACGTGGACGCCGTCGTCTGGGCGACCGGCTTCCGGCCCGAGGTGACGCACCTGGCGCCGCTCGGCCTGCGGGGGCCCGGCGGCGGCATCCGGATGGAGGGCACCCGCGCCGCCGCCGACCCGAGGATCCACCTGGTCGGCTACGGCCCCTCCGCCAGCACCGTCGGAGCCAACCGCGCCGGCCGCACGGCAGCCAACGCCATCGTCAGGCTGCTCGGGGGCAGCCATCCAGGAACGCTGGGAACAACCCCTCAGGGGCGCGTGGAACTGCGCAGCCCGGGGGCGGGCGTCACGACAGTTCGGGCCAACCCCTGATCCGTACGGTGACCCGCATCCGAATCGCGCAGTTCCCCGCGCCCCCGGTGGCAATCCCCGCACGCACGCGTTTCGGGGCAACCACCTGGGAGGGCGTGGGGGCTCCTACCGGTCGAAGTCGACGGTGACCTTGTCGGTGACGGGGCGGGCCTGGCAGGTGAGGACGTAGCCGGCGGCGACCTCCTTCTCCTCCAGGGCGAAGTTGCGCCGCATCTCGACCTCGCCGTCGCAGACCAGCGCGCGGCAGGTGCCGCACACCCCGCCCTTGCAGGCGAACGGCAGGTCGGGGCGGGAGCGCTGGGCGCCGTCCAGCACCGAGCGGTCGCGGGGCAGTGCGAGCACGCTGGACCGGCCGTCGAGGACGACGGTGACCTCGCTGAGGTCACCGGAGACGGGCTGTTCCTCGCCGCGCTCGTACTCGGGCTCGTCCTCGGCGTGGAAGAGCTCCTGGTGGACCCGGTCGGCGGGCACGCCGAGTTCGGTGAGCAGGTGCTTGGCGCCGACGACCATGCCGTAGGGGCCGCAGAGCCACCAGTGGTCGACCTCGGGGGTGTCGAGGAGGGCGCCGATCAGGGCCTTCATCCGGTCCGGGTCGAGGCGGCCGCTGAGCAGTTCGGCGTCGCGGCTCTCCCGGGAGAGGACGTGGACGAGCTGGAAGCGGCCGAGGTGGCGGTCCTTCAGGTCGGCGAGCTCGTCGGAGAACATGACGGTGTCGCTGCGGCGGTTGCCGTAGAGCAGGGTGACGCGGGAGCCGGGGTGGGCGTCGAGCACGGAGCCGGCGATGGAGAGCATCGGGGTGATGCCGGAGCCGGCGGCGATGAGCACGTGTTCGGCGGGCTCGTCGAGTTCGGGGGTGAACAGGCCGGTCGGGGGCATCACCTCGACGGGTTCGCCGACCCGGGCGTCGCGGACCAGCCAGCGGGAGAACAGCCCGCCGGGCACTTCCCGCACGGCGATCCGCAGCGACCCGCCGACGGGCGAGCAGAGCGAGTACGAGCGGCGCTCGTCGGCGCCGTCGACGATGCGGCGCAGGGTGAGCGTCTGGCCGGGCCGGAAGGCGAAGTCCTCGGCAAGGGTGTCCGGTACCTCGAAGGTGACCGCGACGGCGTCCTCGCAGAGCGGTTCCAGGGCTGCGATGCGCAGCTCGTGGAAGGTCGGGCGGCGGACGGCCATCTAGATCTCCTTGATCCGGTCGAACGGCTCGCGGCAGCTGCGGCAGCGCCACAGCGCCTTGCAGGCGGTGGAGCCGAAGCGGGAGAGCTCCTCGGTGTCGGTGGAACCGCACTGCGGGCAGGTCACCGCGCGGCGGGTCGGGCCGAGCCGCAGCACTCCGCCGGAGGGCGGCCCGCCGGCGGACGGGGGTGCGATGCCGGCTTCGGCGAGCTTGCGCCGGCCCTCGTCGCTGATCAGGTCGGTGGACCACGGCGGGTCGAGCCGCAGCCGGACGGTGACGTCGGTGTAGCCGGCCTCCCGCAGCCGGGCGTCCACGTCGGCGGCCATCTCGGCGACGGCGGGGCAGCCCGAGTAGGTGGGGGTGAGCCAGGCGGTGACGGCGTCGCCGCTCTCCTCGACGCCGGCGAGCACGCCGAGGTCGGCGAGGGTGAGCATGGGCAGCTCGGGGTCGGTGACGGCGGCGGCCGCCTCCCAGGCGCGGGTGGTGGTGGTCACCATGTCGCCCCCGGGTGGGCACGGGCGACGACCTGCAGTTCGGCGAGCAGCGGGCCGAGGGCCTCGGTGTGGACGCCGTCGCGGCCGGCCCGGCCGCCGACGTACGCCAGCGGGGCGGCGTCCGGCACGGTGAGGGTGGCCTCGGCGATGTCGTCGGCGAGCAGCGCCAGCACGGGCTCGCGCAGGGCGGCCGGGTCGGTGCCGAGCCGCAGTTCGACGGGGTGCGGGGTGAAGAGTTCGTCGAGCAGCGGCCAGACGGCGTCGAGGCCGGCCTGCATCCGCTCGTGCGAGTACGGGGTGCCGTCGCCGAGGCGCAGCAGCCACTCCTGGGCCCACTCGCGGTGGTAGGCGAGTTCCTTGGTGCCGGCGGCGGCGACGGCGGCGAGCACCGGGTCGGCGTGGTGGACGAGCCGCTGGTAGAGGGCCTGCCGGGCGGTGGCGAAGGCGAGGATCCGGGCGACGGTGTGCGCGAAGTCGCCGTTGGGCACCTCGACCAGCCGGACGTTGCGGAACTCGTGGTCCTCGCGCCAGTAGGCGAGGTCGTCCTCGGTGCGGCCGGAGCCGTCGGCCTGGCCTGCCCGGGTGAGCAGCCGGCGGGCCTGGCCGAGCAGGTCGAGGCCGAGGTTGGCGAGGGCGACCTCCTCCTCCAGCTCGGGCGCCCGGGTGCACCATTCGATGAGCCGCTGGGAGAGCACCAGGGCGTCGTCGCCCAGCATCTGGCAGTACGCGGCGAGGTCGGCGCCCTCGACGCCGTCCGGCAGCGCGGTGTCGACGCCGAGCAGCGGGTCGGCGAAGCCGGTGCCGTACGCCCAGCGGGCCTCGCCCTCGGGCTCGGGCCCGGCCTCGCTGAGCGTCAGGTACACGTGGTCGTCGGTCATGTCGGCATCCCCTGGTCGGACGGAGCGGGCTCAGATGTGCGGGACATCCTCGGGGATGTCGTAGAAGGTCGGGTGGCGGTAGACCTTGTCGCCGCTGGGGGCGAAGAACGGGTCCTGCTCGTCCGGGGTGGAGGCGGTGATCGCGGCGGAGGGCACCACCCAGAGGCTGACGCCCTCGTTGCGGCGGGTGTAGAGGTCGCGGGCGGCGAGCAGCGCCATCCGGTCGTCGGCGGCGTGCAGCGAGCCCACGTGGACGTGGTTCAGGCCGCGCCGCGGGCGGACGAACACCTCGTAGAGCGGCCAGCCGGCCCGGTTCGCGTTCACTGTGCGCTCCGCTTCTTCTCCGCGTACGCCAGGGCCGCCTCGCGGACCCAGGCACCGTCCTCGTGGGCGGCCCGGCGGCGCTCGACGCGCTGCGCGTTGCAGGGGCCCTGCCCGGTGATCACCTTCTTGAGCTCCGACCAGTCGGGCTCGCCGAAGTCCCAGCTGCCGCGCTCCTCGTTCCAGCTCAGGGCCGGGTCGGGGAGGGTGACGCCGAGGTGCTCGGCCTGCGGCACGGTCATGTCGACGAAGCGCTGGCGCAGGTCGTCGTTGGAGTGCCGCTTGATCCGCCAGGCCATCGACCGGGCGCTGTTCGGGGAGTCGTCGTCCGGCGGGCCGAACATCATCAGCGACGGCCACCACCAGCGGTCGACCGCGTCCTGCACCATCCGGCGCTGGGCGTCGGTGCCGCGCATCAGCGTCATCAGCAGCTCGTAGCCCTGCCGCTGGTGGAAGGACTCCTCCTTGCAGATGCGGACCATCGCCCGGGCGTACGGGCCGTAGCTGCAGCGGCACAGCGGCACCTGGTTGCAGATCGCGGCGCCGTCCACCAGCCAGCCGATCACGCCGACGTCGGCGAAGGTCAGCGTCGGGTAGTTGAAGATCGACGAGTACTTCTGGCGTCCGCTGATGAGCTTCTCGGTGAGCTCGGCCCGGTCGACGCCGAGGGTCTCGGCGGCCGCGTACAGGTACAGGCCGTGGCCGGCCTCGTCCTGCGCCTTGGCGAGCAGGATCGCCTTGCGGCGCAGGGAGGGGGCCCGGGTGAGCCAGTTGCCCTCCGGCTGCATGCCGATGATCTCCGAGTGCGCGTGCTGCGCGATCTGGCGCACCAGGGTCGCCCGGTAGGCGTCCGGCATCCAGTCGCGCGGTTCGATCCGCTGCTCGGCACCCACCACAGCGTCGAAGCGCCCCTCCAGGGTCGCCTCGCTCAGCTCCGTCGCCGTCACTCCACCCACCTCCCGACTGACCGTTCGGTCGGTCCCATTCTGTACGGCCGGACCCCGGCCTGACAAGGCACGCTCCACGGCGGTCGCGGAGGGCGGGGAACGGGGCGCCGCGGCGCCGGGCGCGAGCGGCCGGGCGGGCGCGGGTCGCAGGGGGCCGGGTGGGTCCGCACACGGAGGACCCGGCGGGCCCGGGCGGGCGGTCCGGGCGGGGTCACCGCCCGGACCGGGGCCGGGGGGATCAGGCGCGGTCGCGCAGGCGGGGCAGCGGTACGGCGAGGAGCGCCGCCAGCAGGGCGATCCGCGGGGCGAACTGGTCGACCAGCACGTGCTCGTGCCGGGCGTGCGGACCGCGGCCGACGGCGCCGAGACCGTCCAGGGTGGGCAGGCCGCGGGCGCCGGCGAGGTTGGTGTCGCCCGCGCCGCCGGCCGGGGCGCCGTCCAGCTGCTCGCCGAGCGCCGCGGCCAGTGAACGGACGTGCCGCAGCAGCGGGTTGACGGGACGCTCGGGCCAGGCCGGCCGGCTGGACAGCACCTCGGTGCGGACCTTGGCGCCGGGCCGCAGCGCGGTGAGGTGGGAGAGGGTGTCGAGGGCGCGGCGCTGCGCCTCGGCGGTGGCGAAGCGCAGGCCGAGTTCGGCCTCCGCCCGGCCGGCGATCACGTTGGCGCGGGTGCCGCCGGTGATCCGGCCGGTGTTGAGCTCGGTGCCGGGCATCCGGCCGAGCCCGCGGACGGCGACCAGCTGGTCGACCAGTTCGTCGACGGCGGAGACGCCTTCGGCGGCGTTGTTGCCGGCGTGCGCCTCCCGCCCGGTGACGCTGAGCAGGACGCGGGTGGAGCCGCGTCTGGCGGTCTTGAGCCGGCCGTCGGGGTGGGACGGCTCCAGGCCCAGGACGGCCGCGGCGCCCGGGAGTTGGCGTTCGACCAGGCGCCGCCCGTCCGGGCTGCCGACCTCCTCGTCGGAGACCACCACCAGGCGGACCGTCCGGTGCGGGCGCTGTCCGAGGTCGGCGAGCAGGGCGAAGGCGCCCTCCAGCAGGGCGAGTCCGGCTTTCATGTCGAGCACGCCGGGGCCGCTGAGCCGGCCGTCCTCCTCCTCGACGGGCCAGTCGGCGAGGGTCCCGGCCGGCCAGACGGTGTCGTGGTGGCCGACCACCAGCAGGTGGGGCAGGGACTCCTCGCGGCCGGGCCACTCCAGGACCAGGTGGTCGCCGGCCGGTCCCTTCTCGCGGCGGGCACGCGCGCCGGTGGCACGGAAGCCGGCCGACAGCTCTTCGGCGAGGGCGTCGAGTCGGGGGGCGTCGCCGCTGGGCGACTCCAGGGCGGCGAGGGCGGTGCAGCGGCGGCGTACGGCGCCGGCGAGGGTGCGGGCCCGGGTGGTGAGCGCCTGCGGGAGTCCCGGCAGGGCGGGCAGGCCGGGTGCGGCTGCGGGGGCCGCCGGGTCGGCGGTCCGGGTCGGGGCGGGCGCCGCCGCGGTATTCGCGGGTTCGCCGTCGGCGGCGCGGTCGGCCGCGGGTTGTCCGGCCGCCGCTCCGGCCGGTGCCGTTCCCGGCTCGGCCGGGAGGACGGTATGCGGGCTCACCTCGCACCTCCACAACCCGGGGCGGTCGGGGCGGCCGACCGGGGTTGTGGCGGTCGTGGGGGTCGGGCGGCGGCCGGGACCGGTGTCCGGTCGGGCAGCGGTCGATGGTGCAACCTCGGACTGGGTGACACGTCGTCCTCCTCGCTCGCTCCGGCGGCCCCGGCGTCCGGGGTCCGTGGACGGCGCCCCCGGTGCGCGGTGCGGCCGGGCACCGGTAACCGGGGAGGCTCGGGAAGTGAGCCTAGAAGACCCGATCACCTCCGTGCGAGGTGGCCCGGTGCTGCGCGGCCCGTCCCGCGACGGGTGCGCGCGTCCCGGTTCCCACGATGGACCTGCGGTGTCGCTTCGGCAGTCCGAACCGCCCGCGGGCGGCCGATCCACGTCCGACGGGTGACGGCCGATCAGTCTTTGATATCGGTCACCCCCGCCTCGCACCCACACCGGCCATCGGATGACAGATATTGAAATCTGTCATCCGACATGCCATAGTCGAATCGTCACCGCTTTCCGCCCTCGACCCCGGGAGCCCCGATGCCCACCACGCCCACGGCGCCTGCCCGCACCACCCTCGGCACCACCGGCCCGGAGACCTCCGCCCTCGGCCTCGGCCTGATGGGCATGTCCGACCTGTACGGCCCCGCCGACGAGGCCGAGTCGATCGCCACGATCCACGCCGCCCTCGACGCCGGCGTCACCCTGATGGACACCGGCGACTTCTACGGCATGGGCCACAACGAGCTGCTGCTGCACGAGGCGCTCCGCGGCCGCGACCGCGAGACGGTGCAGATCAGCGTCAAGTTCGGCGCCCAGCGCGGCCCGGACGACGGCTGGCTCGGCTACGACGCGAGCCCGGCCGCCACCAAGTCCGCCCTGGCCTACACCCTGCGCCGGCTGCGCACCGACCACGTCGACGTCTACCGCCCGGCCCGGCTCGACCCGGACGTGCCGATCGAGGAGACCGTCGGCGCGATCGCCGAACTGGTGAAGGCCGGCTACGTCCGGCACATCGGCCTCTCCGAGGTCGGCGCCGAGACGCTGCGCCGCGCCGCGGCCGTGCACCCGATCAGCGACCTGCAGATCGAGTACTCGCTGCTCTCCCGATCCCTGGAGGCCGACGTGCTGCCCGTGGCGCGCGAGCTCGGCATCGGCATCACCGCCTACGGGGTGCTCTCCCGCGGTCTGCTCAGCGGCCACTGGAACGCCGACCGGGAGATCGGCGCGAGCGACTTCCGCGGCCACAGCCCGCGCTTCCAGGGCGAGAACCTGACCCGCAACCTGGCCCTGGTCGAGGCGCTGCGCTCGGTGGCCGAGGCGAAGGGCGCCACTGTCGCCCAGGCCGCGATCGCCTGGGTCGCCTCCCGCGGCGCGGACGTCGTGCCGCTGGTCGGCGCCCGCCGCCGCGACCGGCTCGCCGAGGCGCTCGGCTCGCTGGACGTCCGCCTCACCGCCGCCGACCTCGCCGCGATCGAGGCCGCCGTGCCGGAGGGGTCGGCCGCGGGCGACCGGTACGCTGCGGCACAGATGGCGATGCTGGACAGCGAGCGCTGAGCAGCCGCCCGCCGCACCGACACCGAAGGACGACCTCCCCGTGGCCACGGACAACGCACTCACCGCCGAGCAGATCCTGAGCACGGCGGAGGACGTCCTGCGGCGGTTCGGTCCGGCGAAGGCCACCGTGGTCGACATCGCCCGCGCCCTCGGCGTCAGCCACGGCAGCGTCTACCGGCACTTCCCCAGCAAGGCGGCGCTGCGCGAGGCCGTCACCCAGCGCTGGCTGGACCGGGCCCACGACGAACTCGCGGCGATCGCCGCCGAGCCGGGCCCGGCCGCCGAGCGGCTGCACCGCTGGCTGGCCACGCTGTTCGCCGCCAAGCGGCAGAAGGCGCTGGAGGACCCGGAGCTGTTCGCCACCTACATGGTGCTGGTCGGCGAGGTCAGCGGGACGGTGGAGGAGCACGTCGAGACGCTGGTCGCGCAGATCCGGCAGATCGTCGAGGACGGCGTCCGGCGCGGCGAGTTCCGCGACGCCCCGGCCGGACCGGTGGCCCGCTCGGTCTTCCTCGCCACCGCGCACTTCCACGACCCGGCGCACGCCGCCGAGTGGTCCCGCCCGGCCGCCCAGGAGGACTTCGAGGCCCTCTGGTCGCTCCTGCTGGAGGGCCTGCGCGGCCGCTGACGCGGCGCCGCACGCCCGCACCCGCCGCACCGGCAGTCCGTCGGCCCGGAAATCCGCTGGTCCGGGCAGCCCCGCCGCGGAGAGAATGCCGCCATCGGTCATTCTCACCCGGAGGACAACATGCGCGCGCCGACCGCGGCCCTGGACAGCCTGCAGGGCCTCGCCCTCGGAGACTCCTTCGGCGACCGCTGGTTCTCGCCGCGCGTCGACGAGGCCGCCGCCGAGCAGGCCGCCCGGATCGCGCGACCCGGGCCGTGGAAGTGGACCGACGACACCGCGATGGCGCTGGTCGTCGTCCAGCACCTCGACCGCTGCGGCGAGGTGCGGCAGGAGACCCTCGGCGGCTGGGGCGACATGGACACCACCTGCGCCGTCGCCGGCGGCGTCACCGCCGCCCGCACCGGCCTCACCGACGTCCCCGCCGCCTGGCTGGACGCCCGCGAGCCCCTCCCCGCCTGGGCGTCCCCGCAGCCCTGACGGCGGGACCGTCGACGGCGGGACCCGGGCCGGCACCAGCCCCCGGCCGCGGCCCGCGCAGGAGGCGGCCTAGTGCCGCGTCAGGCGACCTTCGCCCGTCAAGGAGCGGCGTCCGGTGCGTGCTGTCGGCGTGCCGGCCGGAAGTCCTCGTACTGGACGTACTCGGACTTCCGTCCGGTGCG
>NZ_JBFBDW010000042.1:0-68152 GCF_040683455.1 Kitasatospora sp. NPDC093679 | reverse complement strand
GTCCCCCGCACCGCCCACGGCTTCGCCGACATGGTCGCCGAGGCAAGGGGGTAGGGCCGAGCCCAACAGGGGCGCGGGGAACTGCGCAATTCGGAGAAGGTGCACCTGTCGAGTCGGGCCGGCCCATTTTCGGGTCGACGCGATGTCGAGAGGTGGACCACATCCGAATTGCGCAGTTCCCCGCGCCCCTAAGTGGTTGGCCCGCAGCCCGGGTTGCGCAGTTCTCCCTCAGCCTTCGGCCGGGAGGTGCCCCCACGCGCCCCTCAATCAATCCCCTTCAGAGCCAGCCGCGTTCGCGGGCGATGCGGATGGCGTCGCAGCGGTTGCGGGCGCGGGTCTTGGCGATGGCGGCCGAGACGTAGTTGCGGACGGTGCCGGGGGAGAGGGAGAGGGCGGCGGCGACCTCGTGGATGGTGGAGCCGTCGGCGACGTGGCCGAGCACGGTGACCTCCCGGGGGGTGAGGGGGGAGGCGTCGCCGCGGACGGCGTCGACGACCAACCGGGGGTCGTAGACCCGTCCGCCGCGGGCGAGTTCCCGTACGGCGGCGATCAGTGCGGCGGGCGGCACGTCCTTGAGCAGGACTCCGGCGACCCCGTCGGCGACCGCGCGCTGCAGGTCGGCGGTGCGGGCCTGGGCGGTGAGCAGGAGCAGGGCGGTGGCCGGTGCCCGGTCGCGGATGAGGGCGGCGGTGGCGGGGCCGCCGGGGCCGGGCAGGTCGGGGTCGAGGACGGCGACGGCGGGCCTGGTGCGGGCGGCTTCGGCGGCGGCCTCCTCGGCGGTGGGGGATTCGGCGACCACGGCGAGGTCGCTCTCCCGGTCGAGCAGGGCGCCGAGCCCGCTGCGGAACAGGTGGTGTCCGTCGGCGAGGAGGACGCGGACGGCGGCGGTGGCGCCGTGGGCGGTGGGGGCCGCCGGGTGGAGCGGGCTTTCCAGGACGGTGGTCATCCGGCTACCTCGTGGGCGTCGTCGTCTCGGTCTGCGGGTGGGGCCGGCCGGCCGGGTCGCGGGGCCGGCGCCGGTGCGGGGCGGTCGCGGGCGGTGCAGGGTTCGGTTCAGCCCCAGCCCCAGGTGTCCTGGTGGCCGGTGGGCAGCGGGGGGAGCGGGGTGCCGGTGGAGGTGGGCGCAGGGGTGGTGTCGCCGTCGGCGCGGTAGGCGGTGCCGGTGCCGCCGGTCTGCGCGGTGGTGGCCACGCCGGTGAGCACGCCGAGACCCAGGGCGACAATCGTGATGAAACGGACCTTCTGCGTCATGGGGATGCCCGATCTTCTCGCGTTCGGCTGTACCCCGGGCTGCTTCCGGGGTGCGGTGGTGTCAGGGGGCGGAGTGACGGGTGGTCCGTTCCGGGCCCCGGTGGGGGCTGCTGTCCCGGTCGCGGTCCGTCGTTCCGCCGACACCATGAGAGTGGCCGCTCCGGCCGGTCCGTGTCAGCAGCCGGAGCTGGCACCACAGTGCCGTGACACCCTGAGGCCAGCTCGCCGGGTCACTGGGGCGGCGGCGCCCGCGGCGGTGGGGCCGCCGGTCAGGGGCGGCTGGGCAGGGCGTGCAGGCCGAGCGCGATCCACGGGTCGGCCTCGCAGCAGCGCAGTTCCCAGTCGTTCAGTCCGCCGTCCTCGGCGAGGAGTTCGCGGCAGGCGTCGCGCAGCCGGTCCTCGGCCTCCAGCAGTGATCCGGCGTCGACGAAGACGACCGCGTCCAGGGTGTCGGCGGACTGCCGGATGCGCGCGTGGCTGAGCCGGGCGGGGCCCCGGAGCGCGCGCTCCAGCCCGGCCCGCACGGCGGCTTCCACCGGTGCGCGGAGCGGCCGGCCGCTCCGCGCCGCCAGGTGGACGCGGATCGCATACACGTCGTCCAGCCTGACGGATGCACAACACCTTTGGCTGCGACGGCCGGTGTCAGATCTCCGCATGGCAGCAACATGCCACCGCCGGTCGGCGGCCCCGGTGGCGGCGCTACCGTGGAGAACGCGCGACGGGGGTCCGCGTCCGTTCACGGTTCATCCATCGGACCGTCGGGATTGCCCGCAAGAGTGTTCTGTGTTCGAGCCGGTGGCGATATGCTCGCGCCCTGTCGGATCCGCCGGTCGACCCGCTCGGGGGAGGGTGTGATGGTGTTCGCACTTGTGGTGGCGGGCTGTTGAGCGGGGTGGCGCCGATCGGCCTCGATCCGTTCGGCGAAGCCGTCTACAGAACGATGCTCCTGCACCCGGAGCTCGACACCCGCGGCATCGCGGAGCGGCTGGAGTGCGCCGACTCCGAGGTACGGGCTGCGCTCGACCGGCTCGCCGACCTGGCGCTCACCAGACCCACCGGTGCCAGCGACCGCTGGCGGGCCGTCAATCCGGAGCTGGGGCTGGCGACCTTACTCGCCCGGCAGGAGGCCGAGGCCGCCCGCCGCCAGCAGGAGATCGAACGCAGCAGGGCCGCGATGGCCGGCCTGATCGCCGAGTACGCCAGCGTCCACGCGCCGGCGAACCAGCCCGGCATCGAGCTCATCAGCAGTCTCGACGAGGTGCGCGACCGCCTCGTCCAACTCGCCTCCGACGCCGCCGCCGAGGTGCTGTCGTTCGCGCCGGGCGGGCCGCAGCCGCCGCAGGTGATGGAGGCCAGCCGGGTCCTCGACCAGGAGACCCTGCAGCGCGGTGTCCGGATGCGCACCGTCTACCAGGACAGCGTCCGCAACGACCCGGCCACCGTGCACTACGCGCGCTGGCTGCACGGACTCGGCGGGGCCGTCCGCACGGTGCCCACGCTGCCGCTGCGGATGATCCTGGTCGACAACGCGACCGCGATCGTGCCGATCGACCCGGAGGACGCCCGCAAGGGTGCCGTGCTGCTGCGCAGCCCCGGGGTGATCGCGGCGCTGCGGGCCCTGTTCGAGCAGGTCTGGGAGCAGGCCCGGCCGCTGGGCGAGAGCGTCCAGCGCGACCCGCACGGGCTGACCGCGCAGGAGCGCGAACTGCTGCGGCTGCTCGCGGAGGGGCTGACCGACGAGCGGGCCGGGCAGCGGCTCGGCGTCTCGCTGCGGACGGTGCGGCGGATGATGGCCGACC
Organism: Kitasatospora sp. NPDC093679; assembly: GCF_040683455.1. Lineage (NCBI taxonomy): Bacteria > Bacillati > Actinomycetota > Actinomycetes > Kitasatosporales > Streptomycetaceae > Kitasatospora > Kitasatospora sp. NPDC093679. Next base: position 65,102 of record NZ_JBFBDW010000042.1, on the reverse strand, counting down.
TGATGGTCCGGATGGACGCCCGCAGCCGTTTCCAGGCGGGCATCCAGGTCGCCGCGCTCGGCTGGCTGGGCGAGGCCGGCGCCCGCTGACCTTCCGTCAGGCGGGCACCGCCGTGGCGGTGGTGGTCTCCCGGAGGCGGAGGTGCGCGGCCCGGTCGAAGTGGCCGGCGCGTGGGGCGAGCACGGTGGCGGCGGAGAGGGCGACGGCCTCCGCGAGCACGGCGGGCCAGGGTGTTCCGGTGAGCAGCCCGACCGCGAGTGCGGCGACCACGGCGTCGCCGGCGCCGGTGGGGTTGCCGGCCACGGCCTCGGGCGGCGCGCACCGCCAGGCCCCTTCGCCGGTCAGTGCGTACAGGCCCTCGGGGCCGAGCGAGGCGACCACGGCGCCGGCTCCGCGGCGGTGGAGTTCGGCCGCGGCCGCGGGGACGTCGGTGCGGCCGGTGGCGGCGAGCAGTTCGGCGGCGTTGGGTTTGACGGCGGTCGGCCCGGCGGGGAGCGCCGCGGTGAGCGCGGGCCCGTCGGCGTCCAGGACGGTCGGCACCCCGTGGTCCCGGGCGAGGGCGACGAGTTCGCGGTAGCCGTCCCCGGGGGCGCCGGGCGGCAGGCTGCCGGAGAGCACCAGCACGCCGGCGACGGGGAGCGCGGCGGCGACCTCGGCGGCCAGCCGTCGCCACTCGGCGGGGGAGACCCGCGGCCCGGGCTCGTTGAAGAGGGTGGCGTCGTCGCCGTCCGCGACGGCGACGGTGCGCCGGGTGTCCCCGGCGACCGGCACGGCGCGGTGGGGCAGTCCGGCGGCGGTCAGGTCGGCGGCGACGGCGGTGCCCGTCGGGCCGCCGAGCGGCAGCACGCAGAGCGCCCGGTGGCCGAGTGCGGTGAGCACCCGGGCGGTGTTGACGCCCTTGCCGCCGGCCTGCGCGGCGACCGCGCCGACCCGGTGGGTGGTGTGCGGGCGCAGCGCCGGCACGGTGTACGTCACGTCCAGGGCCGGGTTCGGTGTGACCACCAGCAGCACGGTCGATCCCCCATTCTGCGCAAATATGCTTGCAATCGACTCTTATCGAGCAGATTCAAGCACACTACTTGAGCAGGCGGGAGAGTCTGCGGTCGGCGAGCGTCCGTCCGCCGGTCTGGCAGGTCGGGCAGTACTGCAGCGAGGAGTCGGCGAAGTCGACGGACCGCACGGTGTCCCCGCAGACCGGGCAGCGCTCGCCCTCGCGGCCGTGCACCGCGAGCCCGGCCTTCTTCTCCGCCTTCAGGCCGTCCGCGGGCACCGCCCTGGCGTGCTCCAGCGCCTCGCCGAGCACCGCGTGCAGGGCCCCGTGCAGGGCGGTCAGCTGCTCGGGCGTGAGGGTGGCCGCCGTCGCGTACGGCGAGAGCTTCGCCCGGTGCGCGATCTCGTCCGAGTAGGCGTTGCCGACCCCGGCGATCACGGCCTGGTCGGTGAGGAAGGTCTTCAGCCGCTGCCGGGTGCCGGCGGCGAGCCCCGCGAGCCGCTCCTCGGTGACGGCGAGCGCGTCCGGGCCGAGCCGGGCGATGCCGGGCACCCGGGCCGGGTCGGCGACCACGTACGCGGCCAGCCGCTTGGTGGCGCCCTGCTCGGTGACGTCGAAGCCGGAGCCGTCGTCGAGGACCAGCCGCAGGGCCAGCGGTCCGCGCCGGCCGGGCGGCTTCGCGGGGAAGGACGCCCGCCGGTGCACCCAGCCGGCCCGGGCGAGGTGCAGCACCAGGTGCGGGCCGCCGTCGGTGGCGAGGTCGAGGAACTTGCCGTGCCGCCCGACCCCGGCGACCGGCCGGTCCTGCAGTGCCTGCGGGGGCGGGTCGAAGGTCTTCAGCACCTGCACCGACAGGACCTCGACGCGGGCCAGCGAGCGGCCCGCGCAGGCCTCGGTCATCCGCTCGGCCAGCGCCTGCACCTCCGGTAGTTCGGGCACCTCCCCAGTCTGGCCGGGCCCGGCCGGGGCGGCCATCGGATCGCCCGCAGGGGTGGTGGGGCTCCTCGCGGCCACCGGGCGCCGGTATCGTACGGGCGTCATCGCATCACCCAGAAGGAGCACCTGCCGAGATGGACATCGACAAGGCCAAGGCGAGTTTCAGCCGGTTCGACATCAACGGGGACGGGTTCATCTCGCCGGAGGAGTACTCCAAGGTCATGGCCGAGATGGGCGACCCCTACGTGACCGTGCCGGTGGCCCAGGCGGTCATCGCCAAGGCCGACACCAGCAAGGACGGCCTGCTGAACTGGGACGAGTTCTGGGCGATCCAGAAGGGCTGACGCCCGGCCGACGGGCCCGGCCGCGCGGGGACGCCCCGGGTGCGGCCGGGCCCGCGGCGTCCCCGCGTCCGGGTCAGTGGCGCAGCAGCCGGCCGAGACCCTCCCGGGTGGCCGCGACCACCACCAGGTCGCCCGCGTCGAGCAGGTGCTCCGCGGGCGGGTTCCAGCGCAGTTCCGGCCGGGCCCGGTAGGCGAGGCCGAGGTCCCGGGCGCGCCGCTCCGGCTCGGCGACGTCCAGGGCCAGCACCTGCCAGTGCCCGGGGCAGTGCGCCGCGGCGACCGTCCGCCCGGCCAGCTCCGGATGGCCGCCGACGTCCACCGCCGCGAGCAGCAGCACCTGCCGGCCGACCGCGAACGCGCCCAGCACCTGCCGCCCCATCATCGCGGAGGCGAAGGCCGGCGCCGACAGGAACGAGACGCTGTGGCTGCGGGTCTCCGCCGACGGGTACGAGTCGCGCAGCGCCCGGTACACGTCGGCGGCGAAGTCGTCGTCGAACAGGCCCATCACCACCCGCACCTCGGGATTGCACTCGCGGGCCGACAGCGCCGCCTCCAGGTTGGTGGAGTCGTTGCTGGTGAGCGCGAGCATCGCGCGGGCCCGGCCCACCCGGGCCGCCTCCAACACCCCCTCCTGGGTGGCGTCGCCCAGCACCACCGGCACCCCGTAGGCGCGGGCCCGGGCGACCCCGCGGGCCGTCGGGTCGCTCTCCACGCAGACCACCGGCAGGTCCAGCTCGCGCAGCCGGTCCAGCACCCGGCTGCCGACCCGGCCGAGGCCGAGCAGCACCACGTGGTTGGAGATCCCGCGCGGCGGGCGGCGCAGCGCCGAGGCGGCCCGGAAGGTGCCGAGCGCCTCCAGGGCGAGGGCGGTGAGCAGCGGCATCAGCAGCAGGCCGCTGAGCGCGGTGAGGATCTGCAGCACCTTGCGGGCGGGGGTGTCGGCGGTGGCCGGGTCGGCGATCGCGATCACGTCCAGCACCGCGAGGTAGGCGGTGTGCACCGGGTTCTCCCCGGTGAGGGCCGAGGTGAGGCCGGCGAACAGGGCGAGCAGGGCGGTCAGCGAGCCCAGCGCGAGCCGCAGCCGGCGGGAGAACAGTGCGGCGACCGGCAGGCCGGACAGGCCCGGCAGACGGCGGCGCGGCCGCCGTTCCTCGGGGTGTCCGAGGAGTTCCAGGACGAGCCGACGGCCATCCGGAGGCGGCGCCGCGCCCGGGCCGGGCAGCAGCACGGGGGAGCGGCCCCGGCCGCCGGGGAGGAGGGCGAGGGTGGCCAGCTCGGTGCCGGCGGCCGGGGTGTCCGGGGGCAGCTCGGCGGCCCGCAGCAGCCGGCCGTCGACGTGCACCACGGCCGGATGGCCGGAGACGGCGGCGGAGACGAGGGCGGGCGCGGCGGTCGCCGAGGTGGACAGCACGGTGGTGGAGGCCTCGGGTGCGGGCCCGCCGTTCGGCGTCCGGGCCGCGGCGGCGCGGTCGAGCAGCTGGCCGACCCGGCGGCCGAGCCGCCGGTTGTAGACCCGCAGCACCAGCCGGACCCCGGGGTTGAGCCGGCGGGCCCGCAGCGCGGCCTGCACGTTGGCCTGGTCGTCGGAGCCGGTCAGCGCCAGCGCGGCGGCCTCCCGGATGCCGGCCTCGGCGAGCACCGCGGTGCTCGGCTCGGCGGCCTCCACCACCCGGACGGGCAGCCGCCGTTCCTCGGCCAGCGCGGCGATCTGCGGGCTCTGGCCCTCCCGGAGGGAGCGCACCACCACGGTGACCCGGCGGCCGTACAGCGTGGTGAGTTCGACGGCGAGCCGGAGGGCGAGGGTGTCCTGACCGCAGACGATCATGTGCCCGCCCTCGTCCGGCCGTTCGACCGCGGCGGGCCGCTCGGCCTCGGCAGGCCCTCGGGCCGGTGCGGGCCGGCCGGCCGGGTCGGCGCCGCCGTCCGCCGGGGCGGGCTGCGCGGGCAGGGCGGGAACGGGCCCGGTGGTGGTGGACATGCCGCCATCCTGGCAGGACCGTGACCGTAACGCGATCTTCCTGCAGCCGCGTTGATGATTCGTCACGTTCGCACAGGTTGGTACCCTCGGACGTCTGCGACGGGGACGGGAGCGGGCATGGACGCAACAATGGTGCCGGTGGTCGTACTGGTGGCGGCCGCACTCCACGCGGTGTGGAACGCCCTGGCCCACGCCCTCCCCGACAAGGTGGTCGGCTTCGCCCTCATCAACGCGGCCTTCCTCGGCGGCGGCGTCCTGCTCGCCTGCCTCGCCCCGCTGCCCGACGCCCGCACCTGGCCCTACCTGACCGCCTCCGCGGTGCTCCAGGTGCTCTACCAACTGCTGCTCCTGCAGGCCTACCGGCTGGGCGACTTCGGGCAGATGTACCCGCTCGCCCGCGGCACCGCACCCTGGCTGGTGGCCGCCCTCTCGGTGCTGGTGCTCGGCCGCCCGCTCGGCACCGGCCAGTGGGCCGGCATCCTGGTGATCTCCGCAGGCCTGGCCGGGCTGGCGCTGGCCGACGGCGTACCCGGCCGCACCCGACTGCCCGCGGTGGCCGCGGCCCTGGGCACCGGTGCGATGATCGCCGGGTACACCGTGGTCGACGGGACGGGCGTGCGGACCTCCACCACCGTGCTCGGCTACATCGCCTGGCTGTTCGTCCTGCAGGGCGCCGGCATGCTGCTCACCGCCGTGCTGCTGCGCGGCCCCTCGCTGTTCTGCGAGCCCGGCCCCGGCTGGGTGCAGGGCGTCACCGGCGGGGTGCTCTCGCTCGCCGCGTACGGGCTGGTGGTGTGGGCCCAGGCGCACGGCGACCTGGCGACGATCGCCGCACTGCGGGAGACCGGCATCGTGATCGCCGCGGTGATCGGCGCCCTGGTCTTCCGCGAGCGGCTCGGGGTGGCCCGGATGGCCGCCGGGGCGGTGGTGGTGGCAGGCATCGCCGTCCTCCAACTCGCCCCGGCCTGACGCGGGGACAGCCACGAAGGTCAAGCCGCCCAGCGCCCCTGGGTGGCTGCCCCCACTCCCCGCCAGGTCAGGCCGGCCGGCCCGCCGCCGCCAGGGCTCCGGTGCGGACGCGGTCCAGCAGGGCGAGCAGCACCTCCTTGCTGGAGGCCCGGTCGCGGACGTCGCAGAGCACCACCGGCACCGACTCGTCGAGGTCCAGCGCGGCCCGGACGTCCTCGGCGGACGCCTCGCGGCGGCCGTGGAAGCAGTTCACGCCGACCGCGAAGGGCACCCCGCGCTGCTCGAAGTAGTCGACCGCGGCGAAGCTGGACTCCAGCCGCCGGGTGTCCGCCAGGACGATCGCGCCGAGGGCGCCCAGCGCGAGGTCGTCCCACATGAACCAGAAGCGGAACTGCCCCGGGGTGCCGAAGAGGTAGAGCACCAGGTCGTCCCGGAGGGTGATCCGGCCGAAGTCCATGGCGACCGTGGTCGTCGACTTGTCGCGGACGCCGTCGAGGCTGTCCACGCCGACGCTGGCCTGGGTGATCCGCTCCTCGGTCGACAGCGGCTCGATCTCGCTGACCGAACCGACCATGGTGGTCTTGCCCACGCCGAAACCGCCGGCCACCAGGATCTTGACCGCCCCGGGGACCAGGCTCTGGGTCATCGTGCTTGCTCCTCAGCTGTTCAGAGATTGCGCACGCCGTCGATGACGGCCTGGACGAGGGCCAGGTCCGGCACCTCGGCCAGTGGGACCGGCGCCCGCGTGATGATCAGCGAGGCGTCGGCGAGGTCGCCGAGCAGCACCTTGACCACGCTCACCGGAAGGTCGAGCTGGGCCGCGATCTCGGCGACCGCCAGCGGCCGCTCCCGGCACATGCCGAGGATCGCCGCCGGTTCGGGCCCCAGCCGGGTGGTGTCGACGCGCGGGTCGGCGGTGACCACCAGGGTGATCAGCGAGTAGTCGGTGCGGCCCGACTCCGTCCGCCCGCCGGTGATCGCGTAAGGGCGGACGAGATGCCCGGCCTCCCGGTCGAACCACGCCTCCTCGGGGGTCACGCAAGGTCACCCGCCCGGTCCCGGCCCGCATCGCTGCGCGGCGCGGCGGTGAGGTAGGCACCGACCTGCTTGACGAGCATGTTGATCTCATAGGCCATCAGGCCCGCGTCGACCGCCTCGGAGGTGAGCACGGCCAGCCGGGCGCCCTGGCCCGCGGTGGTGACGAAGAGGAACAGGTGGTCCATCTCGATCACGGTCTGCCGGACGCGGCCGCCGTCGAAGCGCTGGCCGGCGCCGCGGGCGAGGCTCTGCAGCCCGGACGCGACGGCGGAGAGGTGCTCGCCGTCGGCGCGGTCCAGGTTCTTGTCCATGCCGACGAGCAGCCCGTCCTCGGACAGCACCACGGCGTGCCTGGTCTCCGGTACCCGGGAGACCAACTCGTCCAGCAGCCAGTTGAGATCGCGCTGGGTTTCGGTGTGCTGGGTCGTCATCAGGGCTGGTCCTCGCGAGCAGGGGCATGGTCGGGTGCGGTGGTGGTGGGGGTCTCGGCGGAGGCCCCGGCGGGCTCCTCGGCGGGGAACGCCTTCGGCGGCGCACTGTCGCGGGCCGTCCGGGTGCCGCGCTGGATGGCGGCCATGGTGGCGCGCGAGCGCTGCGGCGAGGGGTCGTCCTCCGGGGCGGGCCGGGCCGGCCGGGCGGCCGCGCCGGCGGCCGGGGTGCCGCCGCCGGTGGCGCGCTCGGCCGCGGCGGCCTCGCGGAGCTGGTCGGCGAGGCTGGCGTTGCGCACCCGCTTCGGCAGCACCTTCGGGGTGCGCAGCTCGCCCCCGGCGGTGAGGTCCTGCGGGTCCTGCAGCTCCTGGACGTCCGGGGCGGCGGGCGGCTCGGCCACGGCCGGACGGACGTAGGAGGTCCCGGCGGCGGGCAGCGCGGGCGGCTGCGACCGCCGGGTGGGCAGCTCGCGCGGCTCCGGGGCGGTCTCGTGGACGGCCCGTTCGGCGACCGGAGCCGGCTCGGGCGCCACGGGCTCGGCAAATTCGGCCGAAGGCGCGGACTGTGCCGGGACGACGGGAAGGTCGGGCGCGGTCGGCGCACGGAACGGCACGGCGGAGACCACCGCGCCCGGCAGGCCGGGGATCGGCGCGCCCGCGGTGAGTCCGCCCGCGGGACGGGCGGCGGGCTGCTCGGCCACCCGGGCGCCGAACGGCAGGCCGGGGAAGCCGGTGGGCGCCGGAGCGGCCTCCAGCAGCGCGGTGGGCAGCAGGACGACCGCGCGGGTGCCGCCGTAGGGCGAGGGGCGCAGCGCGACCTGGATGTCGTGCCGGCCGGCGAGCCGGGAGACCACGAACAGGCCCAGCCGCAGGTCGTCGCCGAGCGCGGCGACGTCCAGCTCCGGCGGGTCGGCGAGGTAGGCGTTGAGCCGCTCGTACTCCTCCTCGGACATGCCGAGGCCGCGGTCCTCGACCTCGACGGCGAGGCCCTTGGGGACCTCCTGCGCCGAGACCAGCACCTGGGTGTAGGGCGGGGAGAAGGTGGTGCCGTTCTCGATGAGTTCGGCGACCAGGTGGATGACGTCGGCGACGGCCTGGCCGGCCAGCGCGGTGCGCGGCACGCCCTGGACGACCACCCGGGCGTAGTTCTCGGTCTCGGAGACCGCCGAGCGCAGCACGTTGACCATCGGCACGGCGTTGCGCCAGCGGCGGGCGGGCAGCGCGCCGCCGAGGACGACGAGGTTCTCGGCGTTGCGGCGCATCCGGGTGGCCAGGTGGTCGACCGCGAACAGCTCCTTGAGCAGCTCCGGCTCCTCGTGGCGGCGCTCCAGCTCGTCCAGCATGGTGATCTGGCGGTGGATCAGCACCTGGGTGCGGCGGGCGATGTTGAGGAAGACCTTCTTGGTGCCCTCGCGGCTCTGCGCCTGCTGGACGATGGCCGCGACCGCGGTCCGCCGGACGGCGTCGACGGCCTCGGCGACCTGCTGGATCTCGTCGCCGCCGGAGCGGCGGGCGGTGCGGCCGTCGGCCGGCTCCGGCACGCTCTCACCGGCCTCGATCTGCCGGACGACGCCGGGCAGTTCGGTCTCGGCGAGGGTGCGGGTGATCTCCCGCAGGCCGTCCACCCTGGCGGTGAGCACCTGGGCGGTGCGGCGGCCCTGGACGAGGCTCCAGGCCAGCACCGCGGCCACGACGGCGGTGCCGAGCGCGAACGCCAGGTCCTGCCCGGCGTGCAGCAGCAGGACGCCGGCGTACCCCCAGGCGACGGCGAGGCCGGCGCAGGGCACCAGCACCAGGGGGAGGAGGGAGGTACGGAGGGAGCCGGTGCGGCCGGCGCGGTGGCCGGGGCGCTGGGCCGGTATGCCTGGCATCTGATTCCTCGTGCGGGTGCAGACGGCGTGAGCCCGTGCGAGTCGACGGGTGCCGGCGGGGACGAGCGGGAAGGATATACCGCTTGTTGACTGTCCGTCATCAATTGGTTCCGCACGACCTGGCCGCCGACGGCAGCACGGTACCAGCCGCGACTGGCCGAAGAGCAACATCATCTGACGGAATGTGGACTGTACGACGGGTGTTCGGGTCCGCCCGGCGCCCGGCGCGCCGGGCGGACGCCGGGCGCCGATCAGACCGCGAGCGCCTGCGGGGCCCAGACCGTGCTGTGCACCTTGACCAGCTCGGCGAGCTTCTCCGACCACTGCACGCCGTAGCTGCCGGCGGCCACCTGGCCGAGGCGCAGCCGCTGGACGTCGGAGGTGCCGGCCGGCGGGTAGACGTGCGTGGCGTCGCGCAGGTAGCGCTCGATCCGGAAGTCCGACTGCAGGCCGCGGGCGGCGTGGATCTCCATCGCGTTGCGCGCCGAGTCCAGGGCGTACTCGGTGTTCACCAGCTTGGAGTTCATGAGCTCCGCGTCGCACGGCCGGCCGAGGTCCAGCAGGTGGGCGGCGTGGTACGCGGCCAGCCGGGCGGTCATCAGCCGGGACTGCATCTCGCCGATCTTCAGGCTGATGTTGGGGAGTTCGGCCAGCGGCTTGCCGTAGAGCGAGCGTTCCTCGGCGAAGGCGACGGTGTCCTCGACGATCGCCCGGTGGATGCCGAGGGCGACCGCGGCGAGGTTCGGCCGGCCGTACAGGATGCTGGAGGAGTAGGCGACGTCCAGGCCGGTGCCCTCGTCGCCGAGGCGGTTGGCGGCCGGGATGCGGCAGTCCTCGAAGACCAGCTCGCCGAAGCTGAAGCCGTGCAGACCGCTCTGGCAGCCGGGGTCGCCGAGCCGGAAGCCGGGTGCGTCGCCGGGCACCAGGAAGGCGGAGAGGCCGCGGGAGCCCTTGCCGGTGCGGAACACCACGCCGTGCACGTCGCCGATGTGCGAGTTGCCGACGAACCACTTGCGGCCGTTCAGCACGTAGTCGCGGCCGCGCTTGCGGGCGGTGCCGGACATGCCGAGCACGTGGCCGCCGGACTCCGGCTCGGTGACCGCGATGGTCGGCAGCGCCCGGCCGTCCGCGAACTGCGGCAGCCACTGTCGGCGCTGCTGCTCGGAGCCGAAGTGGATGACCTTGGCCACGCCGAGCTGGGAGGCCTGGGCGATGGCGCCCATCGCACCGCTGACCCGGGAGAGTTCCTCGATGACGACGGTCTTGGCCAGGTGGCCGAGCCCCATGCCGCCGTACACCCGGGGGATGGTGACGCCGATCCATCCTCTGCGGGCGATCTCCCGTGCGAGGTCGTGCTCGACGGTGCGCTCCGCCTCCATCCGGGCGATCTGCGGTCGTACCTCCTTCTCGGCGAACTCCCTGACCTCGGCACGCAGTTGCTCGTGCCGCTCGTCGGTGAAGTAGTCCTGGCCCAGCATGGGCGTCCTCTCGTCGGTCGGGAGCGCCGCCGTCCCGCCGCCCGCGCAGGGGTGACCGGGGGTGGGGGGACGGTCGGAACGGCCGCCGCGCCGTTGAGGGCCGCGCGCGGTTGGACGGGTGACCCGTCCTCGGCAAGCACTCATTGTCATATGCGTCACTGCGCACCTCCAGAGCGTGATCATGGATTGGCGTGAAACGGGTGCGACGTTTTCGGTGCAGGATTTGATCGTGTTCCGGATGGGAATGGATCTTCCCTTCCTGTTTCCGACCATCTGACGAGACGTCGCCGATCCGGTCGGCAAGGAGTTCTGACACCATGTCCGCCATGACTGATGTGATGAGCGCTCAGAACGCCTATCCGGGCGGTGGGGGCGAGTCCGGACGGACCCGCCGGCTCCGCGACCTGGGACTCAACGACCCCAGCCCGGACGAGGCCTTCGACCGTTTCGCGCACCTCGCGGCCAGCATCACCCGCGCCCCGATCGCGATGGTCAACTTCATCAACGACGAGCGCCAGATGTTCCGCGGGCTCTACATCCCGCCAAATCCCGCGCAGAACCAGCCCGTCGAGGACGACGCCTGGGCCGACCGCGGCATCGCCTTCGACCTCCCGGCCCGCGAGATGCCGCTCAGCCACGGGTTCTGCCCGCACGTGGTGGCGCAGCGCTCGCCGCTGGCGCTGGACGACATCCTGGCCTACCCCCGGTTCGCGGGTAACCCGGTCGTCGACGAGCTGGGCGTGCGCGCCTACCTCGGCGCCCCGCTGGTGGACGACACCAACACCGTCATCGGCACGGTCTGCGTGCTGGACCGCGAGCCGCGCCAGTGGGGCCGCGAGCGCCTCAAGGACATCCAGCACCTGGCCGAGGCGCTGCTCTCCGAGATCCGGCTGCGCGACAACCTGCTCGCCCAGCAGCAGGAGATGTTCGCGGCCTTCGACGGCTCGCCCTTCCCGATCATGCTCACCGACGGCGTCGACAACGCGATCCGCTACGCCAACGCCGAGCACGCGGGCATCTTCGGCGCCCCCGGCCCGTACTCCGACCTGGCCCAGGCCTACCCGCAGCTGGCCGCCGCCGGTCTGCCGCTCGCGGTCGGCGAGGCCCACCGCACCGGCCGGTCCACCGTGCTCAAGGACATCCGGGTCCAGTCCTACCTGCCGGGTGCCCGGCGCGCCGAGCAGGTGTACACCTTCACCTGCACCCCGCTGCGCAACGCCCGCACGGGCATGGTGAACGGCGTGCTGACGGTGGGCATGGACGTCACCGCGCAGTCCCGCACCGAGGAGGAGCTCGGCACCCTCGCCGCACTGCTGGTGGACCGGCTGCAGCAGTCCGGCCGCAACCCCGGCGAGATGCTCCCCCCGTACCCGCAGGGCCGCCCGGGCCTGTCGGGCTGACCGCCTTCCGGCCGGGGCGCGCACGGCGCCCCGGTCCGGCCGGCCGCCGCGGGGCCGGCCGAGCCGACCGGGGCGTACGGATCAAGCCATCCCGTCGAGGGCCGCGGCCAGCCGCTCCGCCCCGGCCACCAGCCGGTCGACGCCCTCGGCCGCACCGTAGCCCGCCCGCAGGTGCGGGGCCGGCGGCTCGGCGGTGAAGTAGGCGCGTCCCGGCGTGACGGCGACGCCGGCGCGCAGCGCGGCGGCGGCGAGCCGCTGCGGGTCGGTGCCGTCGGGCAGCCGCAGCCACAGGTGGTGGCCGCCGGTGGGCAGCCGCTGCGGGAGCAGCTCGGGCCGCAGCCGCCCGAGCGCACCGGCGAGCGCCGTCCGGCGTTCCTGCAACCGCCCGGCCAGGGACCGCAGGTGGTGCGCCCAGGCCGGCGCGCCGACCAGTTCCAGCGCCGCCTCCTGCAGCGGCCGCGGCACGAAGAAGCTGTCGACGGCCTGGACGGCCCGCAGCCGCTCCAGGGCCGGGCCGCGGGCGGTGAGCGCCGCGACCCGCAGGTTGGCCGAGGTGGGCTTGGTCAGCGAGCGGATGTGCACCACCACGCCGTCCGGGTCGTCCGCGGCCAGCGGCGGCGGGGGCGGCGGGGCGTCGGCGTGCGCGAGCCGCCGGGCGAAGTCGTCCTCGACCACGAAGGCGCCGGCCGCCCGGGCGATGCGCAGCACCTCGGGCCGCCGGGCGGCCGACAGCACCGCCCCGGTCGGGTTCTGGTGGAGCGGCTGGCAGACGAACACCCGTGCCCCGCTGGCCGCGAAGGCGTCGGCGAGCAGACCGGGCCGCACGCCGTCGGCGTCCACCGGCACCGGGACGGGGCGCAGCCCGGCCGCGCGGGCCACCGCCAGCAGCCCCGGGTAGGTGGGGGACTCCACCAGGACGGGCGCACCGGGTGCGGCCAGCGAGCGCAGCGCGGCGGTGAGGGCGCTCTGCCCGCCCGCGGCCACCAGCACCTCGGAGGCGCTCACCGTCCCGCCGATGTCGCGGGCGAACCAGGTGCGCAGCTCGGGCAGGCCCTCCAGCGGCGGCCTGCTCCAGGCGCCGGGCCGCCGGCCGGCCCGGGCGAGGGCCCCGGCCAGCGCCTGTTCGGGCAGCAGCGAGGAGTGCAGGTAGCCGCCGTTGAGGTCGATCACCTCGGCGGGCTGGACGGCGAGCGCGCCGAGCACCCCGGAGGCGTCGGCGGACCGGGCCGGCGGCACCCCGGCCTCGGCGCTGAGGGCGACCTCCTGCCAGGAGGTGTCCCCGGCGACCGGCACCGGGCGCGGTGCCGCGGCCCGGAAGACCCCGGCGCCCGGACGGGAGACGACCAGCCCCTCGGCCGCCAGCAGGGCGATCGCCCGGGCGACCGTCACCGGGCTCACCTGGTGGCGTTCCATCAGGGCCCGGCTGGACGGCAGTCGACCGCCGACCGGGTAGCGGTCCAGTTCGGATCGGAGAATCGCGGCAAGATCCGCCCCACTGCTACGCTCGTGCATGACAGCACACGATAGCGCTATCGCCACCCGTCCAGTAGCGGTCGGCGGCACCGCACTCGCCGCCCTGGGCGTCCTCGCCTTCTCCTTCAGCTTCCCGGCCACCGCCTGGGCGCTCACCGGCTTCGGGCCGTGGACGGCCGCCGGCCTGCGCGGGGTGCTCGCGGCGGCCGTGGCCGGCGCCGGTCTGCTCGCCGCCCGGGTGCCGCTGCCGGACCGGGCGCACTGGCCGGGCCTGGCGGCCGTGGCGGTCGGCTGCGTCCTCGGGTTCCCGCTGCTCACCACGCTGGCCCTGCAGACCTCGTCCACCGCGCACTCGGCGGTGGTGATCGGCCTGCTGCCGCTGGCCACCGCCGTGGTGGCGGCGGTGCGCTCGGGCGGGCGGCCGTCCCGGGGCTTCTGGTGGGCGGCACTGGCCGGGGCGGTGGTGGTGCTCGGCTTCACGGTGCAGCAGAGCCGCGGTGCGCTGAGCCGTGCGGACCTGCTGCTGGTCGCGGCGCTGGCGGTGTGCGCGGCGGGCTACGCGGAGGGCGGGCGGCTGGCCCGCTCGATGCCCGGCTGGCAGGTGATCGCCTGGGCGGTGGTGGCGGCGCTGCCCGCATCGGCGCTGGCGGCGGGCCTGGCCCTGGCCGCGGAGCCGTTCCACGCGGGGCCGCGGGCGCTGGCCGGTCTCGCCTACACGGCGGCGGTCTCGCAGTTCGGCGGCTTCGTGCTCTGGTACCGGGGGATGGCGGCGATCGGCGTGCCCAAGGCCAGTCAGCTGCAGCTCGCGCAGCCGCTGCTCACGCTGGGCTGGGCGGTGCTGGTGCTGGGGGAGCGGTTCTCCCCGGCGGCGCCGGTCGCGGCGCTCCTGGTGCTGGGATGCATCGCGGCCACCCAGCGGGCGCGGGGCTGACGCCCGCCCGCCGGGTGGCCGCAGGGTGTCACTTGACCTCGATGCCGGCTTCCTGGCAGGCCTGGGCGACCTGCGGGGTGCAGACCTCCTTGGCCTTGTAGAGGTTGCCGGCGATGACGGTCGAGGCCACCTTCTCCTTGGTGACGACGATCGGGCTGAGCAGCATCGACGGGATCTGCAGGCCGTTGCTCTCGGTCATGGCGCTCGCGACCGAGGTGATGTCCAGGCCCTTCACGAGGTAGACGGCCATGGTGGCGGCGGCGTCGGCCTCGGGCTTGTACGGCTTGTAGATGGTGTACGTCTGGTCGCCGGTCAGGATCCGCTGGATCGCGTCGAGCGAGGCGTCCTGGCCGCCGACCGGCACGTTCATGCCCGCGCCCTTGAGTGCGCCGATGATCGACGAGGCCATGCCGTCGTTGGCGGAGTAGACCGCCTGGATACCGGTCTTGCCGAAGTGGCCGATCGCCTCGTTGACCTTGGTGGCCGCGAGTTCGGGCTTCCACTCGCCCGACTGCTCGTAGACGATCTTCTTGACCTTCTCGTCGAGGATCTTGTGCGCGCCCTTCTTGAACTGGGCGGCGTTCGGGTCCGACTCGGCCCCGTTGATCATCACGACATTGGCGTTCGACGCCTTGTTGCCCAGCGCGTCCAGCAGGGCCTGGCCCTGGAGCTCGCCGGTGCGCTCGTTGTCGAAGGAGATGTAGGCGGCGACCTTGCCCGCGGCGAGGCGGTCGTACGCGATGACCTTCACGCCCTTCTTGGCGGCGGCGTCCACCCAGGTCGCCGTGGCGCCCGAGTTCACCGGGTCGAGGAGGATGACCTTCACGCCCTTGGCCAGCAGTGCGTCGAACTGCTGCTTCTGGACGGTCTCGTCGCCGTCCGCGTTGGCGTAGTCGACCTCGCACTTGGTGCACAGCGCGGCGACGGAAGCCTCGATCAGCGGCTTGTCGAAGCTCTCGTACCGGGTCGACGACGACTTCTCCGGCAGCAGCAGACCGATGGTCTTCGTGCCGGAGGAGGTGCTCGCACTACTGCCCGAGCCGCACGCGGCCAGTGACAGCGCCGCCGACACAGCGGCCGTGCCGGCGAGGATGCGACGCGTCATTGCGTTCATGGTGGGTGGTGCCTCCCTGACAGCGCCGCGGAGTGCGGCGAGCAGGAAGTCAATCCGCCGACGCCGAGGCCCGTCAACAAGTAAAACGTTCACTAAGATTTCTCGACCACATTGTTACCTTGTTGAATACATGATCTCCCTCCGGCCCCCCTCCGAGCGATGATGCCGTCAACTTCTCAACTCACGGACAGGGCCCGGCCACCCGACGGTGCGGGCCCGTCCGATCAGCGCTCGGTCCGCACCACCAGGCACACCCCGGCCACCACTACGCCGCCGCCGACCGCGATCGGCCAGGTCAGCGCCTCGGACAGGACCGTCCAGCCGAGCAGCACCGCGACCACCGGGTTCACGTACGCGTAGGTGGCCACCAGTGGCAGCGGCGCGCGCTGCAGCAGCCAGGCGTACGCGCTGAACGCGATCAGCGAACCGAACACCACCAGATAGGCGAGCCCGGCCCAGGACGCCCCCGACACCGCGGCCGGGTCGAAGCCCTGCGGCTCGTGCCGGACGAGGGCCAGCACCAGCGCCCCGACGCCGCCCGCCAGCATTTCGTACACGCTGGCCGTCAGCGGATTGGCCGGCATCGGCAGCCGGCCCGCCAGCACCGAGCCGCAGGCCCACAGCAGCGAGCCGACCAGCAGCGCGACCAGGCCCAGCAGCCGCACCTCGCCGGTCAGGCCCGGTGCGCTCAGCACCACCAGCCCGAGCAGGCCGACCAGCACCCCGCCCAGGGTGGCCGCCGGCGTCCGGTGCCCCAGCACCCGACGCAGCACCACGACCCACAGCGGCACGCTCGCCACCATCAGCGCGGCCAGCCCGGACGGCACCGACCGCTCCGCCAGCACCACCATGCCGTTGCCGCCGACCAGCAGCAGCAGGCCGACCAGGACCGCCGAACCCAGCTCGCGCGAGGACACCCGCAGCGCGGCGGGCCCCTGGCGGACGGCGATCAGCACCGCCAGCACCAGCCCCGCCGCGACGAAGCGCATCGCCCCGGACAGGAACGGCGGCATGGTCTCCACCACGACCCGGATCGCCAGGTAGGTCGAGCCCCACACCACGTAGACGATGCCGAGCGCGCCCCAGACCGCGCCGGACAGGCCGCGCGGGGGAGCGGCGTCCTTCGGGGCCGCGACGGGAGTACTCACAGGGACGGATCGGGACGGATCTGGACAGGACGGGTCGGCGGCTGGCTGCGGCGAAGCCGATGTCACGGGCGTCTCCCTGGTTCGGTACTGAACATCCGGTATGAGATCACAGTCCGGCGGACCGCGGGAGCCCCGTCCCACCCTGCGGCCGGCGCGCCCGCCCCCCGTGGCCCCGCTCGCCCCGTGCGCCTTCCGGATGAAGTCGGCGGCCCGGACGGACGCCACCGCGCGCCGGACCGGCCTCGCAGTGGTAGGCATGGACGGTCCGAGCGCGGACGACCGAGGAGCGCACGAGGTGGAGTGGTTCGCGGCCCCCGACTACTGGCTCGCCCGCCAGGTCTTCCAGCGGCTGGTCGCGCTGCTCTACACCGTCGGGTTCGTCGCCGCGGCCAACCAGTTCCGCGCCCTGATCGGCGAGCGCGGCATGCTCCCCGTCCCGCGCTTCACCGCCGCCGTCCCCTTCCGGCGCTCGCCCAGCCTGTTCCACTGGCACTACAGCGACCGGGCCTTCGCCGCCACCGCGTGGGCCGGAGCCGCCCTCTCCGCCGCGCTGGCCGCCGGGGCGGGCGACCTCGTTCCGCTCTGGGCCGCGATGTCCTGGTGGGCGCTGCTCTGGGCGCTGTACCTCTCCGTCGTCAACGTCGGCCAGACCTGGTACGCCTTCGGCTGGGAGTCGCTGCTGCTGGAGTCCGGGGTGCTCGCCGCCTTCCTCGGCAACGGCGACGTCGCCCCGCCGGTCACCGTCCTGTGGCTGCTGCGCTGGCTGCTCTTCCGCGTCGAGTTCGGCGCCGGACTGATCAAGTGGCGCGGCGACGCCTGCTGGCGCGACCTCACCTGCCTCTACTACCACCACGAGACCCAGCCGATGCCCGGCCCGCTCAGCTGGTTCTTCCACCATCTGCCGAAACCGCTGCACCGGGTCGAGGTCGCGGCCAACCACACCGTCCAACTGCTCGTGCCGTTCGCGCTCTTCCTGCCCCAGCCGGAGGCGAGCATCGCCGCCGCCCTGATGGCCGTCACCCAGCTCTGGCTGGTCCTCTCCGGCAACTTCGCCTGGCTGAACTGGCTCACCATCGCCCTGGCGCTCTCCGCGGTCGACGCCGGCACCGCAGGCCGCGTGCTCCCGCTCCCCGACGCCCCGCACCACTCCGCCGCCCCCGTCTGGTACGAGGTGCTGGTGCTCGCGTTCACCGCCGGCGTGCTCGTCCTCAGCTACCGGCCCGCCCGCAACCTGCTCTCACCCCACCAGGCGATGAACCGGTCCTACGACCGACTCCATCTGGTGAACAGCTACGGCGCCTTCGGCTCGGTCACCCGGATCCGACACGAGATCGTCCTGGAGGGCACCGACGCCCGACTCCCCGGTCCCGACACCCGCTGGCACGCCTATGGATTCCGGGGCAAACCGGGCGAACTCCGGCGTATGCCGCGACAGATCGCCCCCTATCACCTCCGTCTCGACTGGCTCATGTGGTTCGCCGCCATCTCCCCCTCCTACGCCCGGCCCTGGTTCGCCCCACTGGTCGCCCGGCTGCTCGTCAACGACCCCGACACCCTCCGGCTGCTCCACCACAACCCCTTCCCGGACACCCCGCCCACCTTCGTCCGCGCCCGCCTCTACCGCTACCGGTACAGCAGTTGGCGCCGACTCAGGTCCACAGGCGAGTGGTGGCAGCGCGAGCCCCTGCGCGACTTCCTCCCGCCGGTCACGCTCAGCGACGTCCGGCACCTCGCACCCCGGGCCGGGCCATGACACGGCACAGCTCCGCAACAACGCGCCAGGTGCTCGCGCCCGTCGAACGGGCACCCGTATTCTGGCCCTCGCGCCGTACCCGCCGAGCCGCATCTCGGCGCCTCTCTCCGCAGAACCCCCTCCCGTCACCCGCCACGAACCGGACTTCCACATGACAGTGCGCTACCTGAACGACGCCGACGCCTCGGTGCCGGCCCCGGCTGCCACTCCGGACGGCGAAGCCGGGCCGGACACCCGCGAGGAGCTCGGCCGGTACGCCGACCAGGGCGGCTTCACCCTGACCCCCGACGCCAACCCGTGGCTCGCCGCAGCCACCACCGTCACCGAGGGCGAGGACGCGCGCGCCGCCTCCACCGTCCTCGCCGAACTGCGCAGCCTCGAGATCCGCGCCGTCGGCGGCGCGGTCAGCGGCCTCGCCGCCAAGGCCGAACTCGACGTCCCGGACACCCTGCTCGGCCTGAGCACCCTGCTCGACGTCCTGCAGCGCGTCCAGTCCGCCACCACCACGCTCAGTGCCGAGGCCTTCTCCGCAGACCTCGACGCCCTCGCCGCCGCCACCGGCACCCGCCGCTGGCGCGCCGAGCAGAACGTGAAGCTGTCGATCGGCCGCCGCTGGACGCTGCGCTCGCAGGCCAAGGCGCTCACCGGCGGCAAGAAGATCGGCCGCGCCGACCTGCACGCCGCCCTCGCCGCGGCCGCCGGCGCCCGCAGCGACTGGTCCGCCCTCGCCACCGGCGGCGCCAACCCGGCCGTCCCGGTCGACGGCGCCCTGCTCGCCGAGACCGCCCAGGCCATCGACTCGCTCGGCACCGCCGTCCGCGCCCTCGGCCGCCTGCTGCCCGGCCAGGAGCCGGAGTCCCTGCCGCTCGGCGAACTCGCCGACCTGGTCGACCGCCTGGCCGCCGACGAGGGCACCCTCTTCCGGCTGCCCGCCCTCGCCTCCCTCCGTGCCGCACTCGCCGAGGAGGGCCTCGACGGCCTGCTCGCTGAGCTGACGGAGCGTCAGGCCGACCGTGAGGCCGCCCTCGCCGCGTACGACCGGCACACCGCCGGTGCCACCGAGGACGGTACGGACGCGGAGGAAGCCGCCCGCCAGGCGCTCGCGGCCGGTCCGCGGGGCGAGCAGACCGCGGAGGCCGTCGAGATTGCTGAGGCGGTCGAGGTTGCCGAGGTCGAGATCGAGGCGGTTGAGGTCGAGGTCGAGGCCGTCGCGGAGGAGACCGCGGAGGCTGAGGCTCAGGTCGAGGTCGAGGTCGAGGCCGAGCCGGTGGTGGCCGAGGTTGCGGCCGAGGAGGCCGTCGCCGACGTCGAGCCGGTGGCCGAGGCCGAGGCTGAGCCCGCCGAGACGGAGGCCGTCGCCGAGCCCGAGCCCGAGCCGGTGGTCGAGGTCGAGCCGGTGGCTGAGGTCGAGGCGCCCGTCGAGGAGCCGGTGGCTGAGGTCGAGCCCGAGGCCGTCATGGAGGAGCCGGACGTCGAGGCGGAGCCGGCCGTCGAGGCGGAGGCTGCCGCCGAGGTCGAGCCCGTGGTCGAGGTCGAGCCCGTGGTCGAGGTCGAGCCCGTGGTCGAGGTCGAGCCGGTTGCCGAGGTCGAGGCGCCCGTCGAGGCCGTCGCCGACGTCGAGCCGGCCGTCGAGGCGGAGGCCGTCGTCGAGGCCGAACCGGTTGTCGAGGTCGAGGAGACCGTCGAGGCCGTCGCCGACGTCGAGCCGGCCGTCGAGGCGGAGGCCGTCGCCGAGGCCGAGCCCGCTGTCGAGGCCGAGCCGGTTGCCGAGCCCGAGGCTGTCGTCGAGCCGGAGGCGGCCGTCGAGGTCGAGGCGCCCGTCGAGGAGCCCGTCGTCGAGGAGCCGGTGGCCGAGGTCGAGCCCGAGGTCGTCGTCGAGGAGCCTGCTGCCGAGCCGGTCGTCGAGGCGGCTGCCGGTGGTCGGCCGGAGAAGCCGGAGATCACCCCGGGCAAGGCGGTGACCGCCTACACCCCGGCCGAGCTGGTGGCGCTGGTGGGCTGGCTGGACGGTGACGGCACCGAGCGTTCGGACGACGAGCTGCTCCGCGCCGCGATGAAGGAGCTGGGCTTCACCCGCCTCGGCCCCCGCATCAAGGAGGCGCTGGGCGCCGCCGTCTCCGAGGTCCGTGCCTGACCGGACCGACCGTGCCGGGTCCGTGCCCGCCGACTCCCCGACCGGGGGCGGCGGGCACGGCCGTGTCCGGGCCGGGTGCCGGTGCGGTCAGCCGACGGTGATGGCGTCCAGTTTGGCCCGCAGGTAGGCCGTGGAGTCGACCGGCGGGTGCGCCACCCGTCCGATCGGCGCGGGCAGCGGGCTGACGCGGGTGTGCGGGTCGCACTCGTAGAAGTAGACCAGGGACATGAGCTCCTCGTCGGGGGCCTCGGGGGAGGGCGGCAGGACGCGGTGGCGTCCGGACCGCCAGCGGTCGCCCGTCCAGCGGGCCATCAGGTCGCCGATGTTGACGGTGAGCGCGGCCGGGTCCCAGGGGGCGTCGGCCCAGCCCTGTTCCTCCGTCCAGATCTGGAGCCCGCCGCGGCCCTGCTGGCGGTCGAGCAGGGTCACCGTGCCGAAGTCGGTGTGCGGGCCGATCCGGTACTGGCCGGGCAGTGGTTCGCCGAGCGTGCCGGCCGAGGGGTACCAGTTGATGTTGCAGGTGTAGGTGGGGGCGCCGGTGTGCCGGGTGAAGAAGTCCCCGGGCTGTCCGAGGGCCGCCGCGAGCAGCCGCAGCGTCTCGTCGGCGACGGTCCGCATCCTCGCCATGTACGTCTCCACCAGGGCCTGCAGGCGCGGTGCCTCGGCGGTCGGCCAGACGTTCGGCCGGAACCAGTAGTCGTCCACCTCCTCGTCGCCGGTGGGCCGGTCGGCGCCGACCGTCCAGGACTCCTTGAGGTCGGGCGGGGTCTCGGTGCCCTCGGCGTAGCCGTTCGCCTCGGCGCCGGGGCCGAGCCAGCCGCGGCCGCCGACCGCGACGGCGTAGCGCTGCTTCACCGCCTCCGGCAGGGCGAAGAACCCGCGGGCCGCCGCCCGGACCTCGGCCCGCTCCCGTTCGGTCACCCCGTGCCCGGTGAGCAGCAGGAATCCCGCGCGGCCGAGCGCCTCGTCGACGCTGCGGGCGATCCGGGCCCGCTCCTCCGCGGTGCCGCCGGTCCACGCACCGAGGTCGACCGTGGGAATCCGTACCTCTGCCATGCCGTTCGCTCCTGTCCGCGTCATTCGCCGATGTCCTCGAACCACAGCTCGGGCCGGGCCGCGACGAAGTCCGTCATCAGCCGGACGCACTCGGGGTCGTCCAGCACTGTGATGCCGACGCCGTGTTCGGCCAGCCAGTCGTGGCCGCCGCTGAACGTCCGGGCCTCGCCGACGACGACCCGGCCGATGCCGAACTGCCGGACCAGGCCGGAGCAGTACCAGCAGGGCGACAGCGTGGTGACCATCGTGGTCCAGCGGTAGCCGCGCATCCGGCCGGCCGCCCGGAACGCCGCCGTCTCCGCGTGCATCGACGGATCGCCGTCCTGGACGCGGCGGTTGCGACCGCGTCCGAGCAGTTCGCCGTGCTCGTCGAAGAGCGCGGCCCCGATCGGGATCCCGCCCTCCGCCAGCCCGGCGCGGGCCTCCTCGACGGCGACCGCGAGCATCTCCTGCACATCCACCGGCTCCACCTCCCGATCCGAAACACCGTGGCAACGAAGGGTGCGTACCCTCCCTGGCGCCCGGTCCGACGTGCTTCCACGTCCGACTCCCCACCCGGCGGCATCCTCCCGCCCCGTCCCACCCGCTGCGAGCTGCGCCCGTACACCCACCTGAACCACCGAGCACCCGGGAGGCCGCCGTGCCCGCACTCACCGTCCGCGAGGTCCTCGCCCTCGACGTCCTCGGGCCGGCCGCCCCGCTGCTGCTGGCCGGCCGGGGCGGGCTGGAACGGTCCGTCCGCCGGGTGTGCACCGGCGAGGTCCCCGAGGGCGCCGCTGCGCTGTCCGGTGGCGAACTGCTGCTCACCGA
Organism: Kitasatospora sp. NPDC093679; assembly: GCF_040683455.1. Taxonomy (NCBI): domain Bacteria; kingdom Bacillati; phylum Actinomycetota; class Actinomycetes; order Kitasatosporales; family Streptomycetaceae; genus Kitasatospora; species Kitasatospora sp. NPDC093679. Next base: position 43,250 of record NZ_JBFBDW010000042.1, on the reverse strand, counting down.
CGGCCACGGGCTGGCCCGGGCCACACCGCAGCGGCAGCGCGCCTGCGTCCGGGAGCTGGCCGGCTCCGGGGCGGCGGCGCTGTTCGCCGAGGTCGGCCGGGCGCTGCCGCGGATGCCGGCCGCGGTCACGGCCGAGGCGGAGCGGCTGGGCCTGCCGCTGGTGGCGCTGCGCCGGGTGGTGCCGTTCGCCCGGGTCGCCGAGGCCGTGAACTCCGCGATCGGCTCGCCGACGATCGGCCGGTCGGCCCGCGACCTGCGGGAGACCCCGGACTCCCACCCCGCCCGGGCACTGATCGGGGCCCTGCTGGACGGGGTGGACCCGGCCCGGGCGGAGGCCGTCGTGCGCGCCGCACTGGCCGGGTTCTGGGTGCCGGACGGCCACCGGCTCCTGGGCCTGGCCGCCCGCGGCCTGCCGCAGGCCCTGCCGCCCCGGACCACCGCGCCGCTGCTCGGCCGGGTGCCCGGCGCCGCCCTGGCGGCCGCAGTCCGGGGCGGTCTGTTCGCGCTGATCGCGGTGCCGCCGGCCCCGGACCCGGTGCGTGCGGTCCGGGCCGTGCTGGAGGAGACGGCCCCGCCGGGCTCGGTGGTCGCCCTCGGGCCGGCCGTCCCCGCCGCTGCCGGCTGGGACCGGTACGGCGAGAGTCTGCGCGAGGCCGCCGCCACCCTCGAACTCGCCGTCACCGTGCCGCCCGCCGAGCCGCGCCGATCCGGCCCGCAGCAGCCGCGGGTGGCCACTGCCCGGGCGTTCGCCCTGGAGCGGGAACTGACCCGGTCCGGCGGCCGGGAGCGCTGGGCCCGGCTGGCCGGGGACGTGCTCGGCCCGTTGCTGGAGTGGGAGTCCCGGTACGCCGGCGACCTGGTGCGCACCCTGGAGGTGCACCTGCGCCACGGCTGCTCGCCGACCCGTACCGCCGCCCTGCTGCACATCGGCCGGCAGTCGCTCTACCAGCGGCTGGAGCGGATCGAGGGGTTGCTCGGGACGGCGGTCGCCGACCCCGAGGTGCAGGGCGAGCTGCTGCTCGCCACCTGCGCACACCGCTTGTTGCAGGCCGTCCCGGGCACCCGTCAGGCCGCCGCCCGCCCGCACCGCAGACCGGTCGCCGGTGGTGGCCGCACCGGGTAGCGGCCCGCGGCCGGGCGGACGGACCGTCACCACCGGCGCCCTGTGCATCCACGGCAGGGAGGACCCGTTACCTCCTTGTGCCGCGACCGCGACCCCGCAGGCGATCATGGAGTGCGCCCGGCCCGTAGGCTGGGGCCATGCGAGATGTTGCGGCGGGGATCGGGTACCTCCTCAAGGGCCAGCGCTGGGTGGCCCGGCACGGGCGCTGGTGGGGCTTCGGGATGATCCCGGCGCTGATCACCCTGGTCGGGTACGCCGGTGCGATGACGGCGCTCGTGCTGTACGCGGGGGACCTCGCCGACTGGGCGACGCCGTTCGCCGACGGCTGGGGCTCGCCCTGGCAGGGCCTGCTGCGCGGTGCGCTCGCGGTGACCGCGGTCGCCGTCGGCGGGCTGCTGTCGGTGATCACCTTCACCGCGGTGACCCTGCTGGTCGGCCAGCCGTTCTACGAGTCGCTCTGCGAGAAGGTCGACGAGACGGAGGGCGGCGCTCCGGCCCGCTCCGACGTGCCGCTCTGGCGCGAGCTGTGGATCTCGGCGCGGGACAGCCTGTACGTCCTCGTCCGGGTCGCCGCGATCGGCCTGGTGCTCTTCCTCTGCGGCTTCCTGCCGGTGGTCGGCCAGACCGCCGTCCCGGCGATCGGCTTCGTGGTGTCCGGCTACTTCCTGACCGCCGAGCTCACCGCGGTGGCGCTGCAGCGCCGCAGCGTCCCGCAGAAGGAGCGGCTGCGCCTGCTGCGGTCCCGCCTCGGTCTGGCGCTCGGCTTCGGCGTGCCGCTGGTGCTGCTGTTCCTGGTGCCGTTCGTGACGGTGCTGGCGATGCCCGGCGCGGTGGCCGGCGCCACCCTGCTGGGCCGCGACCTGGCTCCGGTGGAGCCGTCGGACGAGTCGGACGACGCCGAGGACGCCGACGACGCCGAGGACGACGCCCTCGGCAGCGGCTCCGACCCGGCCCGCCGATCGGATCACGCCATCGACCTGGGGAAGTGAAACCACAGCGAGTGACGGCGATTTGACTTTCCGCCACCGGGTGGAAGATAAAAGCCGTCATGAGCGCACCGGCAGGCACCCAGGCCACCGCGACCCCGCCCGCCCCCGCGGGCGTCGACCTCGCCGATCCCGGCTTCTGGCGGCTGCCGGAGGCCGACCGGTCCGCGGCCTTCGCCGAACTCCGGCGCCTGGACGGCCCGGTGCGCTTCACCCACCGGGCCACCGGCCGGAGCTTCCTCGCGCTCGTCCGGCACGCCGACGTGGTCGCCGCCAGCCGCACCCCCGAGGTGTTCATCAGCGGCCCGGGCGTGACCACGCCCGAGCCGGCCCGCTGGGTGCGGACGGTGTTCGGCGACTCGATGGTCAACCTGGACGACCCGCGCCACGCCGACCTGCGCCGGATCGTCTCCCGCGCCTTCACCCCGCGGCTGATCTCCCGGGTCGAGGAGGACATCCGCCGGGTCGCGGTGCGACTCGCCGACGAGGTGCTCGACCGCCGCCCGGAGGACTTCGTCACCGCCGTCGCCGCGGAGCTGCCCTACCAGGTGATCTGCAACATGATGGGCATCCCCGAGCGGCAGCGGCGGCAGATCCTCGCCCAGGTCAACCACGCCTCGGAGCACACCGGGGTGGCCCGCGGCCGGCTGCGGGTGCCCGGGCGGGGCCTGCGGGCGCTGGCCCGGATGCAGTTGGTGATCGCGGCGCTCGGTCGCGAGCGCCGCCGCCGGCCGACCGAGGACCTGATCTCCGCCCTGGTCGCCGCCGACGTCGACGGCCGCCACCTCAACGCCCGCGAGCTGGGCGCCTTCTTCTCGCTGCTGCTGGTCGCCGGCGTGGAGACCACCCGCAACGCGCTCGCCCACGGCCTGCACCTGCTCACCAGCCACCCGGCCCAACGCGCCCTGCTGGCGGAGGACTTCGACGCGCGGATCGGCGGCGCGGTGGAGGAGATCGTCCGGCACTCCAGCCCGATCATCCAGTTCCGCCGCACCGTCGCGGTCGACCACGTCCTCAACGGCACCCGGCTCGCCCAGGGCGAGAAGGTGGTGCTGTTCTTCGCCTCCGCCAACCGGGACGAGGCGGTCTTCACCGACCCGGACGCCTTCGACATCACCCGCTCGCCCAACCCGCACCTCGGCTTCGGCGGCGGCGGCCCGCACTTCTGCCTCGGCGCCTACCTGGCCCGGCAGGAGATGAAGGTGCTCTTCCGCGAGCTGTTCACCCGGATGCCCGAGCTGCGCTCGGTCGGCGAGCCGGTGCTGATCCCGTCCAGCTTCGACCACCGGGTCCGCTCGCTGCGCTTCACCTTCTGAGCCCTCGGAGCTTCCCGGGTCCTCCGGGCTTCCCGGTCCTCCCCGACCTGCCCTTTCGCGGCGCGGCCGGCCACCCGCAGTCCGTACGGTTCGCACCCGGTCGCTTGTCCGCTCCGGCAGGCGCCGCCGTCCACCGCCTCCCCCTACCGTCCTGGCATCCCACCAGGACGGACGAGAGGCGCGCACCGTGCAGGTGTCCACCACCGAGTGGCTGATCCACGACTACCGCGAGGACGACCTGGCGGCGGTCGTCCATCTCATCGACACCACCGCCGGCCTCGGCCAGGAGTCGGTGTTCTCGCTGGCCGAGTGCATCACCGCGCTCACCTCCCGGCAGCCGGCGGTGGTCGCGGTCAGCCGCGGCGCCCCGATCGGCGCGGCCCTCGCCCACGTCGCGGGGGACCGGGCCTGGGTGATGCGGATCGCCATCGCCCCGGGGTGGCGCGGCCGGGGACTCGCCAGCGCCCTGCTCCGCGAGCTCGAACGCCGGCTGGTGGACCGCCGGGTCCGGCGGATCGCCTACGTCCTGCCGGAGGAGGAGCAGCTCGGCGAGGGCCTGCACAACGCCGGGTACAGCCGCCGGCCGGCCGTCGCCTACTTCGAGAAGGCCGAGCCGCAGCACGGGCCGTCGGCCGGTCTGCTGGAGGAGCTCGGCGGCCGGGTGCTGCCCGGCGACCTGTGGCAGAAGGTGGCCGGCATGGAGGCAGAGAAGGCGCTGATCGAACGCCGGGTGGTGCTGCCGCTCGCCGAGCCCGAGCGGGCCGCCCGGCACGGCGTCCGGCCGCCGCGGGCCGTCGCGCTGTTCGGCCCGCCCGGCACCGGGAAGACCACCTTCGCCCGGGCGGTCGCCTCCCGGCTCGGCTGGCCGTTCGTGGAACTGCTGCCGTCGCGGCTCGCCGACGAGGGCAACCTCGCCGCGGCACTGCGCACGGCCTTCGCCCGGATCGCCGAGCTGGAGCGGGTGCTGGTCTTCATCGACGAGGTCGAGGAGATCGCCCCGGTGCGCGGCGAGGGCGCGGCCGGCGGCATGCACGGGGTCACCAACGAACTGCTCAAGCTGATCCCGGGGTTCCGCGAGGGGGAGGAGCGCCTGCTGGTGTGCGCCACCAACTCGATCCGCTCGCTCGACCCGGCCTTCCTGCGCCACGGCCGGTTCGACTACCTCGTCCCGATCGGCACCCCGGACGCGGCGGCCCGCCGTGCGATCTGGTCCCGGTACGCGGCGGGCCGGGCCGGGGTCGACCTCGACGCCCTGGTCGCCGCCAGCGGGCTGTTCACCCCCGCCGACATCGAACACGCCGCCCGGATCGCGGCCCAGGCGGCGTTCGAACGCGATCTCGGCGAGCCCGCCGAGGGGGAGCGGGCGGCCGCGGCAGGGGCCGCCACGGAGGACTACCTCGCCGCCATCGCCCAGTGCCGGCCGACCGTCACCCCGGCGATGACGGAGGAGTTCACCGCGGACATCGGCTCGCACGCCCGCATCTGAGCAGCTCGCCGTCCGGTGCACTCCACCCGGCCGCCGTCCTCGGGCGGCGGCCGGGCCGCCGGCTCAGCTGCCGGGGTGGGCGCCGACCGCGTCGCGGATCTGGTCGCCCAGCCCGCCGTTGGCCCGCGCACAGTTGCCGCAGCAGAAGAACATGCCGGCCACCTCCACACCGTGGCCGACGATCCGCACGCTGCAGTGCTCGCAGCGCGGCGCGAGCTTCTCCATCGCGCACTCGAAGCTGTCGAAGGTGTACGTGTCGCCGCTGACCGTCTTGATCTCGAAGGACAGCCAGTAGTCGTTCTTGCACACCACGCAGACCGCCATGGTCTCCACCTCGTTCCGTCGTCCGTGTTCCGGGCCTTTCCGAGTGTCCGGCCGGTCCGCGGGGGCGGCAATCGCTGGGCTGCCGAACGGCGGGCGGGGACCACCCGCACGGGTGGCCGCGTGGCGGGGACCGGGGGCGGCGGGTCCGGGTGCGACGGGTCCCGGTGCGACGGGGATCAGCCGCGGGAGCCCGCGGCGGGCCGGACGGGCAGGCCGGTGTCCTCCTTCACCCGCTTCATCGTCATCAGCGAGTTGACCTGCGCGATCCCCGGCAGGCCGGACAGCACGTCGGTGATGAACCGCTCGTACGCGGCGACGTCCGCCACCGCGATCTTCAGCAGGTAGTCCGGGTCGCCGAACAGCCGGTGCGCCTCGACCACCTCGGGCAGCTCGGCCACCCGCTGCTCGAACTCGGCGACCGTCGCCCGGTCCTCGTGCCGCATCACCACCGTCACGAAGGGCTGGAAGCCGCAGCCGACCGCCGCGCCGTCCAGCATCGCCCGGTACCCGCGGATCACCCCGGACCGCTCCAGCTGCCGCACCCGCCGCAGGCAGGGCGAGGGCGTCAGGCCGACCCGGTCGGCCAGCTCGGCGTTGGTCAGCCGGCCGTCCTGCTGGAGCTCGTGGAGGATTCTGCGGTCAGTGCGGTCCATGGCGCAACATTCTGCCAAACGACCTCGCTGAACTGCGCAAACAGGTCATCGGCTGCTCAGCCCTTCCGGCTACCTTCGGTCACCGACACCCGACCGCCGGCCACGGAGAGCACCGCACCGCCATGGACGTACACGCCCTGATCCTCTTCCTGGGGGTGGACCTCCTGCTGGTCTGCACCCCCGGACCCGACTGGCTGCTCATCGCCGCCCGCGGGCTCGGCCAGGGCCGCCGCGCCGCGCTGCTCGCCGTAGCCGGGGTCTGCGCCGGCTACACCGTCCACACCCTGCTCTCCGCCGCCGGACTCGCCGCCGCCCTGCGCGCCGTCCCCGCCGTCCTGCCCACCCTCCGCTGGGCCGGCGCCGCCTACCTCGCGGTGCTCGCCGTCACCATGCTGCTCTCGCTGCGCCGCGACGGCGGCAGCCTGCCCGAGGCCCGGCCCCAGCCCGCCCGCGCCGTGCTGCGGCAGAGCGTCCTCACCGCCCTGCTCAACCCCAAGGGCCTGCTGCTCTACCTCTCCCTCGTCCCGCAGTTCGTCGACCCCGCGGCCGCCCTCCCGGTCGGCGGCCAGGTCCTCGCCCTCGGCGCGCTCAACGTCCTGTCCTGCGCCGTGGTCTACGCCGCCGTCGCCCTGGCCGCCGGCCGCGCCCGCACCACCCTCGGCTCCACCCCGACCGCGGCCCGCCGGATGACCGCCGTCTCCTCCGTCCTGCTGCTCCTCGTCGCCGGCGTCACCGCCACCGCCTGACACCGCACCGGGAGACCGCGCAACACCGGCCGCGGCACATCGAACTGATCACACGTCAGACACCTTCCGGCCGCCCGCCGGAAGGATTCTGCGCATACGCTTCACCGGTATGACAGGGGACGGACACCGCGGGCACTACATCGTGTGCGGCGGGAACGCGCTGGCCCACCGGCTGGTGCTGGAGCTGACGGAGCACTACGAGGTCCCGGTGGTCGCCGTGCTGCCCGACCGGGACCGCGACCACGGGCCGCGGATCGGGCGGCTGCCCGGCGTCGCCGCCGTACTGGAGCACGGCACGGTGACCGAGGAGGCGCTGCGGGCCGCCGGGGTCGAAGGCGCGCTCGGCATCGCCCTGGTCGACGGCGACGACCAGCAGAACATCCACGCGGCGCTGACCGCCCAGGGCACCAACCCGGGCATCCGGATCGTGCTGCGGATGTTCAACCAGCGGCTCGGCGAACACATCGAACGGCTGCTGCCCAACTGCGCGGCCCTCTCCGGCTCCGCCACCGCCGCCCCGGCCTTCGCCAACGGCGTCCTCGGCCGCCCCAACTCGGTGCCGGTCGGCGGACGCTACCTCTACGTCGCGTACGACGAGGACATCGGCGCGGGCCGGCTCTGCCTGGTCGCCGACCGGATCGACCGGCAGGACCTGTCCCGGCTGCGGCTGCTGCCGGAGACCGCCGGCCGCGCGGCCGAGTTCATCGAACTGGCGCGAAGATACGGCGACAACGGCCCGCCCGGCACCGACCCCGCCGGCCCGCCCGCACCGGCCGCCGGCCGGGGAGGGCTGGCCGCCCTGCAGGCCCTCGGCTCCGAACCGCTGCTGCGCATCCCGTGGACCTCCCGGCTGCGCTGGACGCTGCTCGACGCGCTGCGCTACGTCACCGGCGTCCGGATGCGGCTGGTGCTCAGCACCGCGTTCGCCGCCGTGCTGCTCAGCACCGCCGTGCTCTACCTCGCCCACCGGGACGTCGGCTGGACGCTCTACCTCGCGCTGCTCGACCTCGCCGGCGCCGCCCAGCCGGACGATCCGGCGGCGGGTGCGCCGGGCGGGATCTGGGCCAGGGCCGCCCAGGTGGTCATCACCTTCTGCGGGATCACCTTCATGCCGGTGGCGACCGCCGTCGTGGTCGAGGCGCTGGCCAGCGGCCGCCGCGGCGTCCCCCGGGCCCCGAGCGCCGGGGTGCGCGGCCACGTCGTGGTGGTCGGCCTCGGCAGCGTCGGCATCCGGGTGGCCACCCTGGTGCAGGACACCGGCGTACCGGTGGTCTGCGTCGAACGGGACCCGCAGGCCCGCGGCATCGCGGCCGTCCGGGCGCGGGGCATCCCGGTGCTGGTCGGTGACGCCCCGCTGGAGAGCCAGCTGCGCCGGGCCCGGATCCACAGGGCCCGGGCGCTGGCCGCCGTCACCAGCGACGACGCGGCGAACCTGGAGGCGGCGCTGGAGGCCCGCGCCGTCCGGCCGGACATGCGGATCGTGGTCCGGCTGTTCGATGACGACTTCGCGCACCACGTCTACGCGACGCTCGGCAACGTCGCCTCCCGCTCCGTCTCGTACCTGTCCGCGCCGGCCTTCGCCGCGGCGCTGATGGGCCGTGAGGTGCTGGGCACCCTCTCGGTGTACCGGCACGTCCTGCTGATCGCCGAGGTCGCCGTCGACGACGCCTCGGGCCTGGCAGGTCAGGACCTGCACGGCATCGAGCAGCCCGGCGGCGTCCGGGTGCTCGCCGTCCGGCTCGCCCGGCGGCCCGCCGACCTGCAGTGGAACTTCGCGGACCGGGCCCGCCGGCTGGCGGCCGGCGACCGGGTCGTGGTCGCCGCCACCCGCAGCGGCCTGGCCCGGCTCGCCACGCCGGTGCCGCCCGCCGTACCGCCGCAACCGCGCAGTCCCGAACCGCGCAGTCCGGAACCGCCGGCCGCCGGGCCCGTGGCGTCGGAGCCGTGACGGTCAGCCGGTGACGCCGGCCGCCTTCGCCGCCTCCAGCCAGGCGGGGTAGGCGGCCAGCAGCCGCCCGTACAGCGTGTCGTCGGCGAGCGAGCGCGGGTGGCGGCCGGTCGCGCAGAAGCCGGCGTTCGGCGTGGCCCGGCCGGCCAGGCCGGTCAGCGAGCGGAGGAAGGCGAAGTGCTTGGCGTCGTGCTCGCCGAAGCCGAGGAACTGCCAGAAGACCGGCAGCTGCGAGGAGGAGCGGATCAGCGCCAGCACGTCCTTCTTGTCGAAGGCGGCGCCGTCCGTCTGGAAGATCACGAAGGCCGGGTCGGTCGCCCCGCACTCCGCGTAGTGCTTCAGCACCGCCTTCATCGCCGGGGCGTACCGGGTGCCGCCGAACTTGGCGCCGACCGCCGCCCGCACCTGCTGCACCGCGCCGTCGTGCCGCCCGATCACGACCTCCTGCGCCTCGTACGCCCGGTCGTTGAAGAGCACCACCGGGACGGTGCCGTCGTCGTCGAGGTTGGCGGAGAGCGCCAGCGACTGCTCGGCGAGGCGCTGCACCGAGCCGTCCCGGTAGAGCCCGCTCATCGAGGCGGAGTGGTCGAGCACCAGGTAGACGGCGGCGCGCCGGCCGTCCAGGCCCTGCTTGCGCAGCGAGACCCCGGCCGTCTTGTACAGCGACACCAGGGAGGGCGCGGTGGCCTGCAGCTTGTCGAGGCTGATCGCCGGGCCGGCGCCGCTGCGGGCCGGGGCGGCCGCTCGTGCCGCGGTCGCGGCGGGTGCGGGCGGCGGGGCGTCGGCCGGTGCGGCCCCACCGTTCCGGCGCCGGCGGAAGAAACTCCACATGGTCGAACCCCCCTGCTGTCGCGAGCTGCGATCGTCGCAGGCGGCGGCCCCGGTGCGCAATGGATCGCGCACCGGGGCCGGGCGGGGCCGACGGGCCGTCAGCGGCCCTGGAACTCGGGCTTGCGCTTCTCGGCGAAGGCGGCCATGCCCTCCTTCTGGTCGGCCGTGGCGAAGGCCGCGTGGAACAGCCGGCGCTCGAAGCGGACGCCCTCGGCGAGGGTGGTCTCGAAGGCGCGGTTGACGCTCTCCTTCATCATCACCGCGGCCGGCGCCGACATCGCGGCGACGGTCTCCGCGACGGCCATCGCCTCGGTCAGCAGGTCGGCGGCGGGGACGATCCGGGAGACCAGGCCGGCCCGCTCGGCCTCCTCGGCGCCCATCATCCGGCCGGTCAGGCAGAGTTCCATCGCCTTGGCCTTGCCGACGGCGCGAGTGAGCCGCTGCGAGCCGCCGATGCCGGGGATGACGCCGAGCTTGATCTCCGGCTGGCCGAACTTCGCGGTGTCGGCGGCGATCAGGATGTCGCAGAGCATGGCGAGCTCGCAGCCGCCGCCGAGGGCGAAGCCGGCGACCGCGGCGACCACGGGCTTGCGGAGCTGGCCGAGCCGGTCCCACGGGCCGAGCCAGTCGTCCAGGTAGACGTCGGGGAAGCGGTTGCCCTGCATCTCCTTGATGTCGGCGCCGGCCGCGAAGGCCTTCTCCGAGCCGGTGACGACCAGGCAGCCGATCTCCGGGTCGCGGTCGAAGGCGGTGGCGGCGGCCACGACCTCGTTCATCAGCTGCGTGTTCAGCGCGTTGAGCGCCTTCGGCCGGTTGAGCGTGATGATGCCGACCCGGCCCTTGCGGTCCACCAGGATCGTCTCGTACTCGGTCATCGTCCTTGACTCCCTTCGCTGCGCCGCCGCTCGGCGCGCGTCCTGACGGTGGATACGATCTCCGACCGACCGGTCGGTGCGCCAGTCTCGCCAGGCGAGACGGTCGTCACCTCAGGCCGGGCCCAGGCCGAGCGGGTCGCCGGTCGGTGCGAAGAAGCGGGCCACGTCCTCGGCGGTGACGTCGGCGAGCGCGGCCGGCTTCCACTGCGGGTTGCGGTCCTTGTCGACCACCTGGGCGCGGATCCCCTCGACCAGGTCGTGCGAGTCCAGCGCGGCGCAGGAGATCACGTACTCCTGCTCCAGGGTCTCGCCGAGGCCGCGGTGGCCGCGGGCCCGGCGCAGCGCGGCGAGGGTGACCTTGAGGGCGGTCGGCGACTTGGCGCGGATCTCCGCGGCGGCCGCGGCCGCCGCGCTCTCGCCGGCGGCGTCGAGGCGGTCGAGGATCTCCTCGACGGTGTCGGGGGCGTAGCAGTGGTCGATCCAGCCGCGGTGCCCGGCGAGGGCGGCGGCCGGCGGTTCGGCGGCGTGCGCGGCGAGCGCCTCGGCCGGGTCGGTGCCGGCGAGCGCGGCGGTGAACGACTCCAGCGCGGCGACGGGCACGAAGTGGTCGGCGAAGCCGCACAGCAGCGCGTCGCCGGGGCCCATCGAGCCGGAGGTGAGCGCCAGGTGGGTGCCGAGCCCGCCGGGGGCGAGGGCGAGCAGCCGGCTGCCGCCGACGTCCGGCATCAGGCCGATCCGGGTCTCCGGCATGGCGACGTTCGACCGCTCGGTGACGACCCGGACGGAGCCGTGCCCGGAGAGGCCGACGCCGCCGCCCATGGTGATGCCGTCCATCACGGCGACGTACGGCTTGGGGTAGCGGGAGATCAGGTGGTTCAGCCGGTACTCGTCGGCGAAGAACACCCGGGCGCCGGCCCCGCCGGCCCGCGCGTCGTCGTGGAGCTCCCGGATGTCGGCGCCCGCGCACAACCCGCGCTCCCCGGCCCCGGTGAGCACCACGGTGCGCACGGCGTCGTCGTCGGCCCAGGCCAGCAGGGTGTCGCGGATCTCCAGGAGCATCCCGTGGGTCAGCGCGTTCAGCGCCCTCGGCCGGTCCAGGACGATCCGCCCCGCCCCGCCGTCCCGTCGGACCTGCACACTCATGCCCCTGCTCCCGTCTCGATGGCCGTGCCGGGGGAAACGATACGGGTGACCGGTCGGCGGGACCGGCGGTGAGGGGCGGGCATGGGAACCTTTCTGGACATCACCCTCGCGGTGGCGCTGGTGCTGCTGCTCGGACGGACGACCTTCCGGCGCGGCCCCAACGCGGGCAGCATGGCGCTGATCGTGGTCGTGGGCGGGATCGCGCTGTGGCGGGGGCTCGGGCCGGGCGCGGGCTGGCTGGTGCCGGTCGTCTTCGCGGTGCTGGCGTTGGCCCTGCTGCAGGTCGCGCTCGCCGTCGCGGTGCTCGGCCGGGTCAGAGTCGCCGCCCCCGCGGAGCTGCGGGGGGAGATCCTGGCGGCGGCGGAGCGGGCGGACGGTCCGAGACTCCTGGTCCTGGCGGTGGCGCCGTTCGGCACGGTGCTCGTCCAGGGCATCGCGGACGAGCCGGTGAGCACCTCGGTGCGGCTGACCGAGGGCTGCCCGATCTGCTTCGTCGAGGGCGTCGCCCTGGCGGTGGCCGAGGACGGAGCGGCGGTCGACGACTACCGGGGCCGACTGGCCGAGGGGGCCAACCAGCTGCTGCGGCTCAGCCGCGGGGTGATCGACGACCGCTGGCAGGCAGAACTGCGTCCGGTCAGCGGGCCGCGGAAGACCTTCCGCCCGGTCGCCTGCCCCGTCCACCCCGGCTGAACGGGGCGGGCGGGGCAGGCGACCGGGCGGTGCGCCGGGGCAGCCCGCGGGTCAGGGCAGGATGCGGCCGGTGACCTCGCCGAAGCCGATCCGGCTGCCGTCGGGGCCGGGGGCGGTGGCGGTCATCACCACCTCGTCGCCGTCCTCCAGGAAGGTGCGGGTGGTGCCGTCGGGCAGCTTGACCGGGTTCTCGCCGTTCCAGGTGAGCTCGATCAGGGCGCCGCGGGTGTCCACCTCGGGGCCGCTGACGGTGCCGGAGGCGAACAGGTCGCCGGTGCGCAGCGAGGCGCCGTTGACCGTCATGTGGGCGAGCTGCTGGGCGGCCGTCCAGTACATGGTGGCGAACGGCGGCCGGGAGATCCGGTGCCCGTTCAGCGACACCTCGATGGCCAGGTCGAGGCCCCAGGGCTCGCCGCCCCGGTCGTCGAGGTAGCCGAGCGGCTCCACGTCGCGGGCGGGCGGCGCGACCCGGGCGTGCTCCAGGGCGTCCAGCGGGACGATCCAGGGCGAGACCGAGGTGGCGAAGGACTTGCCCAGGAAGGGGCCGAGCGGCACGTACTCCCACGCCTGGATGTCGCGTGCGGACCAGTCGTTGAGCAGGCAGACGCCGAAGACGTGCTCGCGGAAGGCCGACATCGGGACGGCCGTGCCGAGCTCGCTCGGCGCGCCGACGACGAAGCCGACCTCGGCCTCGATGTCGAGCCGGCGGGACTTGCCGAAGCTCGGCGCCGCGTCGGCGGGGGCCTTGCGCTGGCCGCTCGGGCGGACGACCGGCGTGCCGGAGACGACCACCGTGCCGGCCCGGCCGTGGTAGCCGATCGGCAGGTGCTTCCAGTTGGGGGTGAGCGGCTCCGAGCCCGGGCGGAAGATCCGGCCGAGGTTGGAGGCGTGGTGCTCGGAGGCGTAGAAGTCGACGTAGTCGGCGACCTCGAACGGCAGGTGCAGTTCGACCTCGGCGAGCGGCAGCAGGCAGGGGGCGACCGCCGGGCGGTGCGCCTCGTCGCCGAGCCACTCGGTGACGGCGCCGCGGACCTCGCGCCAGGTGCGGTGGCCGGCCGCCATCAGCGGGTTGAGGGTGTCGGCGTCGAGCAGCACGGACGGTGCGCCGACGGCCCGGGCGGCCGCGCCGGCGTCCAGCACGTGGTCGCCGATCCGGACGCCGATCCGGCGGCGGCCGGGCTGGTCGTTCGCGCTGAAGACGCCGTACGGCAGGTTGTGGATGCCGTACGGCGAGTCCTGCGGGATGGCGAGCCAGGTCAACGGTCCTCCAGCGTGGGTGGGTGGAGCAGGCCGAGGTCGGCCAGGTCGGCGAGGGGTTCGGCGATGCTGCAGGTGCCGAAGGAGGTGAAGGAGCGGCGGGCGGCGGCGACCCGGTCGCCCGTCAGTGCGGCGACCGCGGCGGCGACCACGGCGGGCGAGCGCTCCTCCAGCGCCGCCACCGCGCCGTCCCGGTCGCCCGCGGCGGCGGCCAGCAGCACGTTGAGGAAGCCGTGGTGCTCGAAGCCGGTCGCCGGGTCGGTGTGCCGGACGGCGTGGTGCAGCCCGGCGGTGCACTTGTACGGCACCGCCCGCTCGGCGCAGCCGACCAGGAAGGCGGCCAGCTCGCCGACCGGCGGGAAGGCCCCGGCGGTGAGCCCGCCGGTGCGGTACTTGGCCCGGTGGGGGGTGCCGGCCAGGGCGTCCAGTGAGTCCTCCGTCCGGCCGTCGCGCGGCAGTTCGACGGCCGCGGCGATGCCCTCGGGCAGTTCGGCGGCGAGCTGCGCCACGGTGGCGGCGACGTCGTCGGTGGCGATCTCGATGCTCACCACGTCGAGGCCGACGGCCTCCTTGAGCGCCGCAGCCGGGCCCGCGCCGCCCCCCGGCAGCACCAGCCCGACCGGCAGCGGGCCGGGGCCGGCGGTGCGCACCAGCTCGGCCAGCTTGCCGGGGCCGCAGAGGAACGGGCCGACCGTCTCCGCGTACCAGGCGGTGCGGTGGCCGCGGTGGGCCGGCACCGCCTCGGCGAGCGGCAGGTCGCCGGGCGGGAAGAGCGCGGCGTCGTCGAAGAGCCCTGCGTACAGCGGCGTCACCGGCCCGGCCCCCGTCCGCCCGACCACGTCCAGGCGTAGCCCGGGTCCTCGCTCGCGGTGCCGCCCTCGCCGAGCTCCAGCGGCTTGAAGGTGTCGACCATGACGGCGAGCTCGTCGAAGAACTCGACGCCGATCGAGCGCTCGTACGCGCCCGGCTGCGGGCCGTGGGTGTGGCCGCCGGGGTGCAGCGAGATCGAGCCCTGGCCGATGCCCGAGCCCTTGCGGGCCTCGTAGTCGCCGCCGCAGTAGAACATGACCTCGTCGCTGTCCACGTTGGAGTGGTAGTACGGCACCGGGATCGACAGCGGGTGGTAGTCCACCTTGCGCGGCACGAAGTTGCAGATGACGAAGTTGTTGCCCTCGAACACCTGGTGCACCGGCGGCGGCTGGTGGATCCGGCCGGTGATCGGCTCGTAGTCCTCGACGTTGAAGGCGTACGGGTACAGGCAGCCGTCCCAGCCGACCACGTCGAACGGGTGGTGCGGCACGGTGTAGCGGGTGCCGACCACGCCGTTGGTGCCGCGGTGCTTGACCAGCACGTCGACGTCGGCGCCGTCGACCAGCAGCGGCCCGACCGGCCCACGCAGGTCCCGCTCGCAGTACGGCGCGTGCTCCAGCAGCTGCCCGAACCGGGACAGGTAGCGCTTCGGCGGGGTGATGTGGCTGTTCGCCTCGATGCAGTACGCGCGCAGCGGGCCGTCGCCGGTGGGCACCCAGCGGTGCGTGGTGGCCCGCGGGATGATCACGTAGTCGCCGCGGTGGACGTCCAGCGAGCCGAACACCGTCTCCACGGTGGCCTCGCCGTCCTCCACGTACACGCACTCGTCGCCGAGCCCGTTGCGGTACAGCTCGCTGGGCGCCCCGGCGACCACGTACGAGATCCGCACGTCGGAGTTGCCGAGGACGAGGCGGCGCCCGGCCACCACGTCGGTGCCCTTCCACTCCTCGCCGAAGAGCTGGTGCAGCTTCAGGTGGCGGGGGATCAGCGGAAGGTTGGGCGTGGTGGCCTGGCTCGGCAGATCCCACGGCCGGGCGTCCACGATCGCCGAGGGGATGCCCCGGTGGTAGAGCAGCGAGGAGTCCGAGCTGAAGCCCTCCTCGCCCATCAACTCCTCGTAGTACAGCCCGCCCTCGGGCGTGCGGTGCTGGGTGTGCCGCTTGGGCGGGATGTCGCCCAGCTGCCGGTAGTGCGCCATGTCCCGGTCTCCTCGTCAGGGGGTGGGTCAGAGGTTTCCGCGCTTCTCCTGCTCGCGCTCGATGGCCTCGAAGAGCGCCTTGAAGTTGCCCTTGCCGAAGCCCAGCGAACCGTGCCGCTCGATGAACTCGTAGAAGACGGTCGGGCGGTCGCCGATCGGCTTGGTGAAGATCTGCAGCAGGTAGCCGTCCTCGTCGCGGTCGACCAGGATGCCGCGGGACTTCAGCTCCTCGATCGGCACGCGGACCTTGCCGATCCGCTCGCGCAGCGCCGGGTCGTCGTAGTAGGAGTCCGGGGTGTTGAGGAACTCGACGCCGCGCGAACGCAGCACGTCGACGGTGGTGAGGATGTCGTTGGTGGCGAGGGCCATGTGCTGGCAGCCGGCGCCGGTGTAGAACTCCAGGTACTCGTCGATCTGCGACTTCTTCTTCGCGATCGCCGGCTCGTTCAGCGGGAACTTCACCCGGTGGTTGCCGCTCGCGACGACCTTGGACATCAGCGCGGAGTACTCGGTGGCGATGTCGTCGCCGACGAACTCGGCCATGTTCACGAAGCCCATGACCCGGTTGTAGAACGAGACCCACTCGTCCATCCGGCCGAGCTCCACGTTGCCGACCGCGTGGTCCAGCGCCTGGAAGAGCCGCTTCGGCGCGCCCGCGGGCCGCTGCACCTTGGTCTCGGCGACGACGTAGCCGGGCAGGTACGGGCCGTTGTAGCGGGAGCGGTCGATCAGGGTGTGCCGGGTCTCGCCGTAGGTGGCGATCGCGGCGCGGCGCACGGTGCCGTTCTCGTCGGAGACGTCGTTCGGCTCCTCCAGGACGGTGGCGCCCTGGGCGCGGGCGTGCGCGATGCACTTGTCGACGTCCGGCACCTCCAGCGCCAGATCGACCACGCCGTCGCCGTGCCGGCGGTGGTGGTCCAGCAGCGGGCTGTCCGGGGAGACACCGCCCTTGATCACGAAGCGGCACGAGCCGGAGCGCAGCACGAAGGCCTTGCGGTCGCGGCGGCCGGTCTCCGGGCCGGAGTAGGCGACCAGCTCCATGCCGAACACGGCCTGGTAGAACTGCGCCGTCTGGGTGGCGTTGCCGACGACGAACACCACCGCGTCCTGGGCGGTCACCGGGAAGGGGTCGCCCGCGGGGTCGTGCTCGACCAGGCCGACGAGCGTGCGGAGCTGCTCGGCGTCGAGGCCGGCCTCCAGCTCGGCGGGGGTGAGTTCCACGGCGTTGGCGGTCATCGGTGCTCCTCCACGTTGAGGTTCTCCGCACCGCGAGGGGTCGGGCGGTAGCGGTTGCGCAGAGCTTGCCCTCGGTCCGGAGGTTGGGCAACAGCTGCGATTTCCACTGATCAATGTGTACAAGGTGAGCAGGTCGGGGCCTGGCGGGCTGTACGGATTGCCCAGTCATCGGGCCACGGGTGAGAGGTGCTGCGCGAACCAGTCCGCGGCCAGGGCGGCGACCGCCTCCAGCGCACCGGGTTCCTCGAAGAGGTGGCCGGCGTCCGGGACGACCGCCAGCGACGCCGGCGCCCCCAGCTGCGCCTGTGCCCGCCGGTTCAGCTCCAGCACCGTGCGGTCGGCCCCGCCGACGATCAGCAGCACCGGCGCCGACACCCCGCCCAGCACCGGCCCTGCCAGGTCAGGGCGCCCGCCGCGGGAGACCACCGCGGCCACCCGCAGACCCGGCTCGGCGGCCGCCCGCAGCGCCGCGGCCGCGCCGGTGCTCGCGCCGAAGTAGCCGACCGGCAGTCCGGCGCAGTCCGGCCGCGCCGTGACCAGCCGGGTCACCTCCGCCAGCCGCCGGCCGAGCAGCTCCGTGTCGAAGACCTTCTCCCGGTCGATCTCCTCCGCCGGGGTGAGCAGGTCGAACAGCAGCGTCGCCAGCCCGGCCCGGTTGAGTTCGCCCGCCACGTACCGGTTGCGCGGACTGAGCCGGCCGCTGCCGCTGCCGTGCGCGAACAGCACCAGGCCGAGGGCGTCCTGCGGCCGGGTCAGCACCCCCAGCAGCTCCACGCCGCCCGCCTCCAGGGTGATCTCCGGGTCCTCAGGCTGCTGCTGCCGGGCCGCGGCCTCGTCGAGCAGGGCGATCACCTCGGCGTCCGAGGTCTGCGAGAAGTCCGTGTAGAACTCGCCGATCGCCCAGAACCGGGCCGGGGTGTGCGGGCAGACCAGGTCGTCGACGTCCCCGCCCAGCCGGGCCGCCCAGTCCTGCGGCGCCACCGGCACCGCCAGCACCACCCGGGCCGCCCCGCGGGCACGGACGATCCGGCAGGCCGCCAGCGCGGTCGAGCCGGTCGCCACCCCGTCGTCCACCACGATCACCGTCCGGCCGGTCAGCGGAACGGGCGAGCGGCCCCGGCGGTACCGCTCGGCGCGGCGCTCCAGCTCGGCCCGCTCCTCCCGCTCGACCTCGGCGAGCTGCTCGGGCGAGACCCGGGCACCGCGCACCACCGCGTCGTTGACCACCCGGGCGCCGCCCTCGCCGATCGCCCCCATGCCCAGCTCCGGCTGGAAGGGCACGCCGAGCTTGCGGATCACACAGATGTCCAGCGGCGCCCGCAGCGCCCGGGCCACCGGCGCGGCGACCGGGACGCCCCCGCGCGGCAGCGCCACCACGACCGGGTCGGCCCCGCGCCACCGCTGCAGTTCGGCCGCCAGCCGGCGGCCCGCTTCCTCGCGGTCGGGGTAGTACATGGCTGAGCCTCTCCACGTCCACCGTACGTCCGTGCCCGGCTGCACCCCCAGGGGTGCCGGTCCCGCCGCCCTCCTACGGCAGCGCCGCCGCGAGGACGTCCACGTAGCGGATGTCGGGCGGGGCGGCGAGGAGGCGGGGGGCGGCCTCCATGAGGGCGGCGGCGATCCGGCCCTGGAGGTGGTACTCGCGGCCCTGGGCGTCGTCGAAGGTGTCGAAGATGCCGAAGACGGTCTCGCTCTCGCGGAAGGCGAACCAGGTCCGGGTGTCCACCTCCTCGACGGCCATCGGCAGCGCGCCGAGCAGCAGCTCGGCGACCTCCTCGGCGTGTTCCGGCTTGGCCTCGATGCGGGCGAGCAGTCCGACGGGCGGCATGGGGCCTCCAGGTGGGGTCGGGTGGGGCGGCGGGTCTCAGGCGTGCCGGGCGAAGTCCTCCAGGGAGACGGTGTACTCGCCGCTCTCGGCCGAGTGCCGCACGCAGTAGGCGCGCGGGTACCAGCCGGGCACCTGCCAGGCCTGAGGCTGCTTGACCGGCCGGCACGCGTCGGCCGGGTCGGCGCCCTCGGCGGCCTGCAGCGCGGCGAGCGTGACCATCGGCTCCAGGAAGGTGATCCGGGCGTCGTAGGTGCCGTACACAAAGGTGCGGGTGAATCCTCCGCCGTGCCACTCCTCGCCGGTGAGGTCGGTGAGGTGGTTGCCCATGGCGACCTGGGCGAGGCCCTTGTCGGTGTAGTCGGCGGGCAGGTATTCGGGCGGCAGCGGCTTCGTCGCGGTCGCGTAGTCGGTGCAGTCGATCAGGATGCCGCACGGGCCGGGGCGGATCGCCTGCCGTTCGGCGTCGGACTGCAGGTAGAAGTGCACGTCGAAGTGGGGGCGGTCGTAGACCTTCGGCGGGCCGTGGCCGGCCGGGTCCCAGTCGAGCAGGGCGAAGTCCAGCGGCATCCCGGGCAGGCCGCGCAGGGCCCGGGGCAGGGCGAGCGCGTACTCGTGGCCGCCGGCGCACTCGTGCATGGGGTCGACGGTGCCGTCACCGTCCCGGTCGTAGCAGTGCCGGCCGTCGGCGGGTTCGGTGGGCAGGTCGGTCAGCGAGCCGCGGGTCAGGGCGACGCCGATCTCGACGGGCTCGTCGCCGCGCAGGCGGGCGTAGGTGTGTGCGGCGCCGTCGCCGAAGGGGACGGGGCGGCCGTAGACGGTGCGCAGGTGTTCGGCCGCGGCGGCCGGGGCGGCGGGCAGCAGGGCGGTGGCCAGCAGCGCGGCGGCCAGCAGGCGGCGGAGGGGGCGGGGGCGGGGGTTCGGCGGCACGACGGCAGGCCTTTCGCAGCGGGGGCACTCCTGGCCACTGTGCCGGGCACGGACCCGACCGGCGCCCGGTGCTGCTCCGTCCGGGGTCGAGCCGGTGAACGGGGGTCAGGCGAACGGCCGTTGCGTGAAGGCCTCTTGACGGAGGCTTGACCGAAGCCTGACTATCATGAGCGCGTCAAATTCACGGCCGCCCACCCCCACCCCACCGGGCGGCCGCACCGTCAGGTCCCGTTCTGCCCCACCGGAATCCGGAGTCCTACGTGTCCCTGCATGCCCTCCGGCGTGCGCAGCGGCGATCCCGCCTGCGCCGTCCCGCCGCCCTGGCCGCCGTCGCCGCCGCCACGCTCGCCGCGACGCTGCTCGCCCCCTCCGCGTCCGCCGGGCCCGCCCCCGCTGCCGCGCTCGCGGCGGCCCCCGACATCCCGGTCGCCAACGTCAAGGCGCACCTCGCCCAGCTGCAGTCCATAGCCACCGCCAACGGCGGCAACCGGGCGCACGGCCGGGCCGGGTACAAGGCCTCGGTCGACTACGTGAAGGCCAAGCTCGACGCGGCCGGCTACACCACCGCGCTGAAGACCTTCACGTACAACGGCGCCACCGGCTACAACCTGATCGCCGACTGGCCGGGCGGCGACGCCTCGCACACGGTGATGGCCGGCTCCCACCTGGACTCCGTCACCGGCGGGCCCGGGATCAACGACAACGGTTCCGGCTCGGCCGGCATCCTGGAGGTCGCGCTCGCCGTGTCGCGGGCCGGCCTGCAGCCCACCAAGCACCTGCGGTTCGGCTGGTGGGGCGCCGAGGAGTACGGCATGGTCGGCTCCAAGAACTACGTCAACAGCCTTTCCGGCACCGATCGTTCGAGCATCGAGGCGTACCTCAACTTCGACATGATCGGCTCGCCGAACCCCGGCTACTTCGTCTACGACGACGACACCAAGCTGGACAACCTGTTCAAGACGTACTTCTCCGGGATCGGCGTGGCCACCGAGCCGGAGACCGAGGGCGACGGCCGCTCCGACCACGCACCGTTCAAGAACGCCGGCATCCCGGTCGGCGGCCTGTTCAGCGGCGCCGACTACACCAAGACCAGCGCCCAGGCGAGCAAGTGGGGCGGCACCGCGGGCCAGGCCTTCGACCGCTGCTACCACGCGTCCTGCGACACCAGCGCCAACATCGACGACACCGCCCTGGACCGGATGAGCGACGCGATCGCCCACGCGGTCTGGACGCTCGGCACCGAGAGCGCGCCGCCGCCCGGCAAGGTCTTCGAGAACACCACCGCCGTGGCGATCCCGGACGCGGGGGCCGCGGTGACCTCCTCGATCACCGTCTCCGGGGTGGCCGGCAACGCGCCCGCCGCGCTGCAGGTCGGCGTGGACATCAAGCACACCTGGCGCGGTGACCTGGTGATCGACCTGGTCGCACCGGACGGCAGCAGCTACCGGCTGAAGAACTCCAGCTCCAACGACTCGGCCGACAACGTGATCACCACCTACACCGTCAACGCCTCCAGCGAAGTGGCCAACGGCACCTGGAAGTTGAAGGTTCAGGACGTGGCCGCGCAGGACACCGGCACGATCGCCGGCTGGAAACTGACCTTCTGACGGGCAGGGCGGAGGGGGTGCCGGAGAGGCGGCACCCCCTCCCGGGACCGACCTACGGCTGCATCTCGTAGGCGCCGGACAGCGCCTCGACCTTCGCCCAGACCCGGGCGGCGCGCTCGGCGTCGGCCACCGGGCGGCGGACGTGCGCCAGCGCCCAGGCGGCCTGCTCCTCGGTGGTGGAGGACTTGCCGTGCAGTTCGGTGGCGTGCGCGGAGAAGTCCCGCACCAGGGCGTCGAAGATCTGGTCCAGGACGTCGCCGTCGAGGCCGGTCAGCTCCGCCTGCTCCAGCACCAGCTGGCCGTAGACGACCAGCGCGAAGAGCTGGCCGATCTCCAGCAGGAAGTCCAGGTCCTGCTGCTGCTCGGCGCTCGGCGCGTGGGCGAGCAGCAGCGCGCAGAGGCCGTCCGCCTGCTCGCGGAAGCGGGCCACGTTCGGCACGGCGGCGTGCGCGTCGTAGGCGGTGCGCCAGTCGTGGAAGCGGATCGCGCCGAGGCCCCGGGCCGGGCCCTGGCGGAACAGGAACTCGTCGTCCGCGGCGTCCACCCGGTTCGGCACCGGCGCGAACCCGGCCGGGTTGAACAGGTAGTTGCCCATGAACTTGAGGATCAGCGCCAGGTTGACGTGGACGGTGCCCTCCAGCTTCGGCAGGCCGCGGATGTCCTTGGCGGCCTTGTCGAAGTAGGTGTCCGCCTCGAAGCCCTTGGCCGCGATGACGTCCCACATCAGGTCGATGACCTTCTCGCCCTCGGTGGTGACCTTCATCTTGGTCATCGGGTTGAAGAGCAGGTAGCGACGGTCCTCCGGCGAGGCGGTGCGGAAGTAGTCCACCGAGCGGGAGCTGAACAGCTTCATCGCGACCAGTCGCGCGTACGCGTCCGTCAGTTCGCGCTTCACGTGGGCGAACTCGGTGACCCGCTTGCCGTACAGCACCCGGTTGTGGGCGTGCGTCACGGCCTCGTACATCGCGTGCTCGCAGATGCCGATCGAGGCGGTGCACAGGTTGAACTTGCCGACGTTGACGGTGTTCAGCGCGGCGTCGAAGGCGGCCTTGCCGGTGTGCAGCACGTCCTCGGCGCGCACCGGGTACTCCTCCAGGCGGAACTCGCTGACGTACATCTGCGCGTTCACCACGTTCTTGACCAGGTGGTACGCCTCGTGCCGGCTGTCGGCGGCGAAGAAGACGTAGCCCTCCGGGCCCTCCACGTCGGAGCGGCGGCCGAAGACCGACACCAGGCCGGCCACGTTGCCGTTGCCGATGTAGTACTTGGAGCCGGTGGCGGTGAAGCCGCCCTCGCCGTCCGGGGTCAGCACCATGTCGGTGGAGTAGATGTCGGCGCCGTGGCTGCGCTCGGACAGGCCGAAGGCCATCACGTGGCCCTCGGAGAGCAGCTGCGCGGCACGGGCGCGGACGGCCTCGTTCTCGCTCTGCCAGACCGGGCCGAGGCCGAGGATGGTGACCTGCCAGGTGTACCAGTAGCCGAGGCCGTAGAAGCCGAGGATCTCGTTGAGCTCGGCGATCCGGGCGGTGTCCCAGCGCTTCGCCGGGTCGGCCGAGGACGGCGTCAGGAACTCCGCGAACAGGCCCTCCTTGGCGGCGAACTCCAGGAAGTCCGCGTACCAGGCGCGGTCGATGTAGGTGTCGATCAGCGCCTTCTTGCCGCGCGACTCGAACCAGTCGACGGTGGCGCGCAGCAACCGGCGGGTGGTGTCGTCGAACTGCGCGGGGTCGTAGGAGCGCGGGTTGAACAGCTGCATCATCAGGTCCCAGGGGTCGAGGGTGGCGTGGCTTGCAGGCGGTGCAGGGTGGCGAGCACGTCGTCCAGCCAGGCGAGGATCATCCGCTCGTACTCGATGCCGCCGCGCAGCACCACGTGCTGGAGGCGCTGCTGGGCGTCGAGGGCGTCCGGTTCGGGGAAGTCGCGCTGCTCGCCGGAGAGGTAGCGGGCGAGCAGGGCGGCGTGCTCCGCGCGGTGCCGCTCGACCTCGGGGACGAGCGCGGCCGGGTCGTCGAAGGCGGCGGCGCGGATCTTCACGGCGAGTTCGTGCCGGACGGTCTCCGGTTCGACCGGCTCGCGCAGCCAGCCGACCAGGACACCGCGGCCCGCCGCGGTCGCCGAGTACACCTTCTTGTCCGGCCGCCCGTCCTGGGCGACCTCCTCTGCGGCGACCCAGCCGTCCGCCTCCATCCGCCGCAGCACCCGGTAGATCTGTTGGTGGGTGGCCGTCCAGAAGCGCCCGATGGAGCGGTCGAAGCGGCGGGCCAGTTCGTAGCCCGACCCGGGCTGCTCCAGGAGGGAGACGAGGATCGCGTGCTCCAGTGCCATGCCCGCATCCTGCTATGCAACGAGTTGCATAGGCAATGCGGGTGCGCCGCGTGAGACGCACCTCACGCGGTCCACCCCGGCGGAAGAATGGCCGGGTGGACGAGGTGGAGCTGCTGCGGCGGCGGATGCAGGCGCAGTTCGGGCGGGCGCGGACGCGGGCCGCGGCGGCCGCCGGGGCGTCGGGGGGTGTGCAGGCGCAGGACGCCGGGGCGGCCCGGCTGGGGCTACGGGCGCGCGGCGTGGCGGACCCGGCCGAGCCGGGGCGGGCGCTCGCCGCGGGGGAGACGGTGGTGCTCGCGCTGATGCGCGGCACGCTGCACCTGGTGCCCGCCGAGGACGCGCGCTGGATGCTCGGCCTGTTCGCCGCCCGCAACCTGGCCGCCGGTGCCCGGCGGCGCCGCGAACTCGGGCTCACCGAGGAGGTCTGCGCCCGCGCCGGGGAGCTGCTGCCCGCACTGCTGGACGTGCCGCGCGGCCGCGCGGAACTCGTCCGGCTGCTGAACGGCCAGGGCCTCGGGATCGACCCGACGGGCCAGGCCCCGGCCCATCTGATGGGCTGGGCGACGGCGCACGGGCTGCTCTGCCGAGGCGCCGACGTGACGCCGCGCGATCCCGGCTACCTGCCGCTGCCGCAGGGCCGCCCCGCGCCCGAGGACCCGGCCGCCGAGCTGGCCGGCCGCTACCTGGCGGCCTTCGGTCCGGCGGAGGCCGCCGACTTCGCCGCCTGGTCCGGCCTGCCGGTGCGCGAGGCCCGGCGGGCCGTCGCCGCGGCCGGGCCGGAGGAGGTCGCACCGGGCCTGTTCGCGGCGCCCGGTGCCGGGTCGCTGCCGGCCGGGCCGCCGGTGGTGCGGCTGCTCGGGGCCTTCGACAACTACGTGATCGGCTACCGGAACCGGGACGCCGTGCTGGCGCCGGAGTTCGCCCGGCGGATCAACGCGGGCGGCGGGATCGTGAAGCCGGCCCTGGTGGCGGACGGCCGGGTGCTCGGCAGCTGGCGGCGGGAGAGGGGCGCCCTGGTGGTCGAGCCCTTCCGGGCACTGCCGGCGGCGGTGCGGGACGGGCTGGACGGGGAGGCCGAGGCGGTCGCCGCGTTCCTGCGGATCGATGCCGGGCTGAGGGTCGAGCGACCTGCCGAATGACGACAAATGGGTAATAATCAGGCGTAAAGGTTAGATAAGGGGCTCGACGGGTATGGGGGCAGTCGCCTGCCTCGTCACGGACCTTGGAGGTGGTTCCCGGTGTCGACCCAGCTTCCGGGTATGGAGCGCCATCCGGACATCCTTGCAATGCGTGAACACTACGAGCGCGTCACCTCGACGATGCTCGCGCAGGGCGTCGAGGCGCTCTGCATCATCGCCGGCATCTTCCTGGCGATCTCCCCGTGGGTGGTCGGGTTCGCCCTCTTCCCCGCCGCGGGCGGCATCCAGGGCGTGACCCTGAGCAACCTGATCTGCGGTCTCACCTTCGCCTTCCTGCTGGGCGGCTACGCGACCGCCTTCGAGCGCACCCACGCACGCGCCTACGCCGGACTGGCGCTCGGCGTCTGGACGATCATCGCCCCCTGGGCGACCGTCGGAGACCAGGCGTTCTACCGGACGATCTGGACCAACTGCGTGACCGGCGCCGTGATGGCCTGCCTGGCGGGTGCGGCGATCGCCATGGCGATGACCGGCATGTCCTCGAAGATGGGTAGGAGCCGCGGATGACGGAGACCGACACGGACAACCCTCCGACGGGTGCGGACCCCACGGTCCGCACCCGTCGACCGTTCCACCGGCCGTTCCGGCGACCCGGTCCGCGGACGGGCCGTCAGGGGCGGGTCATCCGCAGCACGTCCAGCGCCTCGTCCAACTGCGCCTCCGTCAGCAGGCCGCGCTCGACGTAGCCGCGCTCCAGCACCACCCGGCGGATCGTCTTGCGCTCGGCCAGCGACTGCTTGGCCACCTTCGCGGCCTCCTCGTAGCCGATGTACCGGTTCAGCGGCGTGACCACCGACGGCGAGGACTCCGCGTACTCCCGGGCCCGCTCGGCGTTCGCGGTCAGCCCGTCGACCGTGCGGTCGGCCAGCAGCCGGGCCGCCGACGCCAGCAGCCGCACCGACTCCAGCACGTTGCGCGCGATCACCGGCAGCATCACGTTCAGCTCGAAGTTGCCGCTCGCGCCGGCCACCGTCACGGTCGTGTCGTTGCCGATCACCTGGGCGGCCACCATCAGCACCACCTCGGGGATCACCGGGTTCACCTTGCCCGGCATGATCGACGAACCGGGCTGCAGGTCCGGCAGGTTGAGCTCGCCGAGACCGGTGCGCGGGCCGGAGCCCATCCACCGCAGATCGTTCGCGATCTTCGTGAAGCCGACCGCCACCGTCCGCAGCTGGCCGCTCAGTTCGACCAGCCCGTCGCGGGCGCCCTGGGCCTCGAAGTGGTCGCGGGCCTCGGTGAGCGGCAGCCCGGTCGCCCGGGCGACCTCCGCGATCACCGCGGCGGAGAACCCCGGCGGGGTGTTGATGCCGGTACCCACCGCCGTACCGCCGAGCGGCAGTTCGGCGACCCGCGGCAGCGTGGCACGCAGCCGCTCCACGCCGTACCTCACCTGGGCCGCGTACCCGCCGAACTCCTGGCCGAGGGTGACGGGCGTGGCGTCCATCAGGTGCGTCCGGCCGGACTTGACCACCTCGGCGAACTCGGCGGACTTGCGCTCCAGCGCGGCCGCCAGGTGCTCCAGCGCCGGCACCAGCTCGTTGCCGACCGCCCCCGTCGCCGCGACGTGGATCGACGAGGGGAACACGTCGTTCGACGACTGGCTCGCGTTCACGTGGTCGTTGGGGTGCACCGGCCGGCCGAGCCGCTCCCCGGCCAGGGTGGCGATCACCTCGTTGGTGTTCATGTTGGACGAGGTGCCGGAGCCGGTCTGGAAGACGTCCACCGGGAACTGGTCGTCCCAGCGGCCCTCCGCCACCTCCTCGGCGGCGGCCGCGATCGCCTCCGCCGTCGGCGCGTCCAGCACGCCCAGCTCCGCGTTGACCTTCGCCGCGGCGGCCTTGATCCGGGCCAGCGCCGCGATGTGCGAGCGCTCCAGCCGCTGGCCGGAGACCGGGAAGTTCTGCACCGCGCGCTGCGTCTGCGCCTGCCACTTGGCGGCCGCCGGCACCCGGACCTCGCCCATCGAATCGTGCTCGATGCGGAACTGCTCCTCGTCACCCATGGTGGGACACCTCCTGCACAGCACAACGCCCGACGGCTCGGCGTATTTCCTCCGGGGCATGCCACAGGTGTCCCCTCGCGCCCCTGATGGTGCTCCCCGGCGGGTCAGCTCAGGCCGGCGGTGGTTCGGGGCGGGGTGGTGGTGAGGCCGGGCTGGAGGAGGACGGGGTCGTCGGTGCGGGCGCGGGCCAGGGCGGCCGGGTCGAGGTCGACGGTGAGCAGCTCCGGTGCGTCCTCGGCGGCCTCGGCCAGCAGGTGCCCGTCCGGGCCCCAGGCGGCGCTGCGCCCGCAACCGGTGTACGGCCCGGAGCGGCCGACGTGGTTGGCCAGCAGGACGTACAGGGTGTTGTCGAGGGCCCGGGCGGGGAAGACGGTGCGGCGCTGGTGGGCGCCGGGGCCGGTGCCGAACAGGGCGCCCACCAGGTAGGCGTGGGCGCCGTCGAGGGCGGCGGCGCGGGCGTGCTCGGGGAAACCGGAGTCCCAGCAGACGCCGATGCCGAGCCGCCAGCCGTCGAGTTCCAGGGTGCAGCCGCCGGTGCCGGGGGAGAAGCCGGCGGCGCGCTCGTTGGGGGTGGCGAACTGCTTGCGGTAGACGGCGGCCGTGCGGCCGGTCCCGTCCAGGGCGAGGGCGGCGATGTGCAGCGTGCCGGTGTCCCGGTCGCGGACGGGGGCGCCGACCACCACGGCGGTGCCGGTCCCGGCGCAGGCGGCGGCCAGCGGGGCGAGCCGGGGGTCGTCCGGGGCGACGGTCAGGGTGTCCGGGTCGGCGGCGATGCCGGCGGTCTCGTAGCCGGTCAGGAAGAGTTCGGAGAGCAGCAGCAGCCGGGCGCCCCGGGCGGCGGCCCGACGGACCAGCGCGGCCGCGGTTGCGGTGTTCGCGGCGATGTCCAGCGGGACGAGCGGGGCCTGCGCCACGGCGACGCGGAGCGGGGAGGCGGG
This sequence comes from Kitasatospora sp. NPDC093679, assembly GCF_040683455.1. Classification (NCBI taxonomy): domain Bacteria; kingdom Bacillati; phylum Actinomycetota; class Actinomycetes; order Kitasatosporales; family Streptomycetaceae; genus Kitasatospora; species Kitasatospora sp. NPDC093679. The sequence continues at coordinate 15,799 of NZ_JBFBDW010000042.1, read as the reverse complement.
AAGCGTGTGTACAGGGATGCTCACGGGTCTCAATCCTTACATGTCCGACCGTCCGCACTCAAGGCCCCGGCCGGCCCGGACCCGTCCGCGTGGCGTGCGCCGCCGTTCCGGGCCCGGTGCCACCATGGCGCCATGACGGAACCGTCGGACCCGGCCGCGCGCTACGCGGAGATCGCCGAGGAGCTCGCCCCGCGGGGCGCGACGCAGTCGAAGATGTTCGGCATGCCCTGTCTGAAGGACGCCGCGGGCAAGGCCTTCGCCGGCCTGCGCGAGGGCGAGTTGGTGTGCCGGTTGGGCCGGGACACGCCCGCCCTCGCGGAGGCGCTGCGGCTGCCGGGCGCCCACCTGTTCGATCCGATGGGCGGCCGGCCGATGAAGGACTGGGCCTGCATCCCGCTCGGCGCGGCCGCCCACTGGGACAACTTCGCCGAGGCCGCGCTGATCGCCCCGCGCTGATCGCCCCGTGCTGGCCGCCGCCGCAGCGTCCCGGTGCCGCCCGGCTCAGCCGTGGTAGCCGGCGACGATCTTCGTGAAGGCGTACGCCGACTGGGAGATCCCGCTGCAGGAGTCGCCGGCCTGGGTACCGGAGGGGCAGGCCCGGTCCCGGTTGACCGCCCAGAAGGTGAACCGGGCCAGGTGGTGCGCCTTGGCGTAGTTCAGCATGGTGGTGAAGTCGCCGGTGGAGACGGTCTCGTCGGCCTCGTCGGTCTTCCCGTTCATCGAGGAGATGCCGATGTGCCGGTACGCGGTGGCGCTGTCGTAGCCGTACGCGCTCGCCACCGCCTTCTGCAGGCCGTCGGCGGCCTTGGTGGAGACGCTGCCCATGGAGCCGCTGTGGCTGCCGAAGTCGAAGGGCATGATCGTCCAGCCGTCGAGGGCGAGCCCGGCCGCGGCGCCCTTCTTGATCAGGTCGAGGCCGTTGGCGTCGGGGCCGGTGGGCGTGGTGCCGAAGGTCAGGTAGGTGCGGATGCCCGGGTTCCTGCTCTCGACCGTCTTCAGGGCGGAGACCACCCGCTGCCGGACGGCCGCGCTCGCCACCTCGGTGTTCTCGATGTCCACGTCGATCGCCTTGAGCCCGTAGGCGTCGATCACCTTCTGGTAGGCCGCGGCCAGGGCGCTCGCCGAGGTGCACTTCTCGCCGAGCTTGTTGCCGCTCCAGCCGCCGAAGGAGACCACCACGTCCCCGCCGGCCGCCCGGATCGCGTTGATCGCGCTCTGGTCGCTGCCGCCGGTCAGCGGTCGGCTGCCGTCCCACTTGGGGTTGCAGCCGCCGTCGCTGAGCAGGAAGGCGAGGGTGAACTGCTTGACCCCGGTCGCCGCCATCACGTCGGTCGGCTTCTGCGGGCTGCCCCAGCCGAGGTACTCGTACGGGGCGTTGAGGCCCACCGGGTCGGCGGCCGCGGCGGTGGCGGCCTGTCCGGCCGGCGCCAGGGCGAAGGTGCCGGCGGCGAGGGCGGCCGCGCCGGCGAGGGCGAGCGCGGGGCGGACGCGGCGCCGCAGGGCGTGCGAGGGCATGGTTCTCCGTTCGTCGTGGGTGTCGCGGGAACCGTCAGGAAAGTTTCCTAACTGCATCCGGACCCAGCAAAGCAGTCCCTCGTGTGCACATCAAGAGCCGGTGCCTTAAGGGAAGTTGAAGGCCGAAAATGCGTCGCCGGGCGGGGCCGGCGGCCGATACGGTCGAGTGTATGCAGACCACCACCCTCTGGCGTCCGACAGGCCCGAAGGAGCTCGCGCTCGTCGAGGCCTCCGGATGGCGCGCCTGGCCGCCCCGCCTGCCGGAGCAGCCGATCTTCTACCCGGTGCTCAACGAGGACTACGCCGTCCGGATCGCCCGGGACTGGAACGTGCCCGCCTCCGGCGCCGGCTACGTCACCCGGTTCGAGGTCGAGAGCGCCTACCTGGAGCGCTTCCCCGTCCGGCAGGCCGGCGGCGAGACCATCCTCGAACTCTGGGTCCCCGCCGAGGAGCTGGCGGAGTTCAACCGGCACATCGTCGGCACCATCGAGGTCGTCCGCAGCTTCGGTGCGGCCGAACGGCCGGACGCCGCCCGAGCCTGAGCGGGCACGCCGGGTTACGGTACGAATCCCGGCACCCGCGGCCGGCCGCGCCGAGCAGCCACCACCGATCCGATCCCGAGGAGCGCCATGGCAGGCCCGACCGTCGACGCCGGCGGCGAGCGGACCACCCCCGCCGCCGGCCCGGCGACCGCTGCCCGGCCCGGCCGGGCCACCGTCGCCGCCCTCGGCGGCCTGGTCGCGCTCGGCCCCTTCACCACCGACCTCTACCTGCCGGCCCTGCCCTCGCTCGCCGCGGACCTGCACGCCACCGCACCCGCCGTCCAACTGACCTTCACCGCGCAACTGTTCGGCATGGCCGCCGGCCAGCTGGTGTTCGGCCCGCTGAGCGACCGGCACGGCCGCCGCCGCCCGCTGCTCGCCGGCATCGCGGTCTACTCCCTCGCCACCCTGGTCTGCGCCCTCGCCCCCGGCCTCGGCGTGCTCGTAGCCGCCCGCTTCGTGCAGGGCGTCGCCGGCGCGGCCGGCCTGGTGATCGCCCGGGCCGTGGCCCGCGACTGCTACGAGGGCGTCGCGATGATCCGCTTCATGGCCTCGCTGGCGATGATCTCCGGCCTGGCCCCGATCGTCGCGCCCGTGCTCGGCGCCCAACTGCTGCACGTGACCGACTGGCGCGGCACCTTCGCCGTCCTCGCCGGACTCGGCGCCGTCCTCACCGTGCTCGCCGCGGCCGCCCTGCACGAGTCGCTGCCGCCCGAACGCCGCCACCGTGGCGGCCTGACCACCACCCTGCGGGCCGTCGGCGGGCTGCTCCACGACCGGAGCTTCCTCGGCTACGTCCTCACCAGCACCTTCGCCTTCGGCGCGCTCTTCGCCTACGTCAGCGGGTCCTCCACCGTGCTGCAGGAGGTCTACCGGGTCTCGCCGCAGACCTACAGCCTGCTCTTCGCCGTCAACTCGGTGGCCCTGATGGCCTCCACCCAGCTCAACGGCCGGGTGCTGGTCACCCGGCTGCGCCCCGACACGCTGATGCTGCTGGGCCTGGTGACCGCCGGGGCGGCCGGGCTCGCGCTCACCCTCTTCACCGGGGTGTGGGACCTCGGCCTGGCCGCGGTCTGCCCGGCGATGTGCCTGCTGATGGCGGCCATGGGCGTGGTCGGCCCGAACTCGGCGGCGCAGGCGCTCACCACGGCCCCGCACGCGGCAGGATCCGCCTCCGCCCTGCTCGGCCTCGGCACCTTCCTCTGCGGAGCCGTGGTCGCCCCGCTCAGCAGCGCGGGCGGGGAGCCGTCCGCGCTGCTGCTGGGCGCGGTGGTGCTCGGCAGCGCGCTGCTCTCGCTCACGGCCTTCCTGACGCTGTGCCGGCCCCGCAAGCCCTCCGCCGGGCAGGCGGCGTAGCGGTCTGTCAGCGGCGGCCGCGGGCCAGCAGGGCGGCGCGGGCGCGGCCGGCGAAGTCGGCCTGGGCGGCGGTGGCCACCGGGTCCTGGGCGGTGCCGCCGGGCTTCACCGTGCCGGCGACCGTGTAGTAGCCGTAGCGGCCCACGGCCGCGTGGGTGTTGGCGCAGCCGGCGCTGGTGCAGTACGAGGTGTGGCCGGCCGGCACCAGTCCCTGGACCTGGCCCTTGTGCCCGGCTGCCACGGCGTCGGCCTGGGCCTTGGTGTCGAGGACGGCGATGCCGACGGTCACCGCGCTGGAGCCGGTGGTGTAGGTGGCCCGGAGGATGCTGCGGCAGCCGTGGGCGGCGAGCACGTCGCCGAGGCCGCCGGTGGTGGCCTTCCAGCAGGGGTCGGTGGTGGCGGTGGTGAGCCGGGTCCAGGTGCGGCCGTCGACGGTGGCGGTGGCCGGGAAGAGCGCGGCCGGGTCGAGCGGCGCCGTGTCGGTGGCGGCCGAGGAGATGACCGTGAGCGGGTCCGCGGGCGCGGCGGAGGAGGGTGCGCCGGCCGAGGTCCGGGCGCCACTCGGAGAGGTGCTCGGGTGCGCCGAGGGGCTGCCCGGGGCGCCGGGGGAGGTCGACGCCGCGGCCGAGGTGCTCGGCACGGCGCTCGTTCCGGCGTCGACCGGCTCGGAGCCGGCGGGACCGCCGGTGGCGGGGGTGCCGCTGCCGGCCGCCGTCGGGGTCCCGCCCCTGCGGTCGGAGCCGGACAGTCCGACCGCGGTGGCGGTGATCCCGCCGACGACCAGGGTGGCGGCGACCACGCCACCGACGATCTGCAGCTGCTTGCGGCGCTTGACCTCCTGCTGGTGCCGGTCGGCCATCGCCGCCCAGTCCGGCTCGCCCGCGCCCGCCGGTCCGCCCCACCCCTGCACCGTGCTCCGCCCGTCAGTCATGCGCGCGATCCTACGATCTGACGGTCCTACCGGCGCAAACCGTCAGCTCGGGGCGGTCGCCGCGGTCAGCAGGTGGCCGCTGATGCCGAGCAGGGAGGGCTCCGACTCGGTGGTGCGCAGGGCCGTGAGCACGGTGTCGCGGCGCTCCGGGTCGTCCAGCCACGTGTTGACGTCGCCCATCAGCCAGGCCGCGCCCTCCAGCCCGTACTGCCGGGCGTCCGACAGCCCGGCGGCGGCGAACTCGTCGAGGACGTCGGCCGGGTGGTGGAACCAGGCGGTGGTGAAGAGCGGGTTGTCGGCGGTGCCGCCGAGCAGACCGGTGGCCGCGCAGGCGTCGGTGGCCGCGCGCGGGCCGGGCTCGAAGTAGCGGCCGACCCGCAGCTGGTCGTGCAGCCCGGCGTACCGGTTGATGGTGGCGGCGACCACCGCACCGCCCGGTCGGCAGACCCGGCGGGCCCCGGCGAGCGCCCGGAGCCGGTCGGCGCGTTCGGTCAGGTGGTAGAGCGGCCCGAGCAGCAGCACCGCGTCGTACGAGCCGTCGGCGGCCTCCAGCGCGCGGGCGTCGCCCAGGGCGGCGCGGACGCCGGGCAGCGCGGACGCCTGCTCGACGTGCAGCGGCACCGGGTCGAGCAGGTGGACCTCGTGCCCGTCGGCGGCCAGCCACTCGGCGTGCACGCCGGCCCCGCCGCCGACGTCCAGCACCCGCAGCGGGGCGGGGCCGAGCAGCCGGCGCAGCACGTCCTGGGTGCGCCAGAACTCCAGCCGGTTGTGCTCGCGCTGCAGCCGGCCCTGTTCGGCCCCGCGGTTGTAGTAGTCGAGGATCTCCGGGCGGACGGTCACGGTGTCGTCGGTCATGCGAACCATCATGATCGTCCGCCCGGTGCCGGTCACCGGGTTTTCGGGTGCCGGCGGTCAGCCCAGGCCGTTGGTCTTCAGCCAGTCGGCGGCGACCGCCGACGGGTCCTCCTTGTCGACGGCGACCCGCTTCATCAGGGCGGTGAGGCCGGCGGTGTCGAGCTTGGCGGAGACGGCGTTCAGCGCGGCCGTGGCGGTGGCGTCCACCCCGGCCCTGTTCACCAGCGGGACGACGTTCTGCACGCTGAAGAGGTTCTTCGGGTCGGCGAGCGCGACCAGGCCGAGCTGGACGATCCGCGGGTCGGTGGTGAAGACGTTGCCGACCTGGACGGTGCCGTCCTTGAGCGCGTTCGCGGTGGTGTCGGCGGTCGGCTTCCACTCCTTGAAGGTCAGCCCGTAGACGTCCTTGAACTGCTGTTCGCGGCGGGACTTGAACTCCGGCGGCCCGCCGACCACCAGGTCGCCCGCCTTGCCGGCGAGGTCCGCGACCGAGGTGAGCTTCAGCCGGTCGGCGGTCTCCTTGCTGACCGTCAGGGAGTCCTTGTCCTCGGCGGCGGCCGGGTCGAGGATGCCGAGTTCGGCGGGCAGCCTGCGCCCCAGCTCGGCGTCGACGGCCTCGGTGCCGACGGCGGTGGTCTTCGGGTCCAGGTAGGCGAGCAGGGCGCCGTTGTACTCGGGCAGCACGGTCAGGCTGCCGCTCTTGAGCTGCCCGTACAGCACCTCGCGGCTGCCGATGTTGAACTTCTCCTCGACCTTGACGCCCTTGGCCTTCAGCGCCCGGGAGTAGATCGAGGCGAGCAGCACGTTCTCCGGGAAGTTGGCGGAGCCGACGACGACGGTCCTGCCGTCGGCGGGCTTGGCGGATCCGCCGTCGGCGGCGAGCGGGTCGCCCGACGAGGAGGAGCAGGCCGCCCCGCCCAGCGCGAGTGCGGCGGCGGTGAGCGTGCGGACGAGTCGGGCGGTCATCGGGCTTCCTTCGTTCGAGGCGTACGGGTACGGCGGGCACGGCGGGTGGTGCGGGTGAGCCGGGCCTGCGGCGGCGAGGCGCGGCGGATCAGCGGGGCGAAGAGCAGCTGCGCGGCCACGGCCAGCAGGACGACCAGCAGGGCGCCGCCGACGGTGGCCGGGTAGTCCTTGGTGGCCAGGCCGTCGACGACGTAGCGGCCGAGGCCGCCGAGGCCGACGTAGGCGGCGACGGTCGCGGTCGCGATCGTCTGCACGGTGGCGGTGCGCAGCCCGGCGAGCAGCACCGGCGCGGCGGCGGGCAGGCAGACCTGCCCGAGCACCTGGCGGTGGGTCAGTCCGATGCCGAGCGCGGCGTCCCGGACGGCCGGGTCGGTGCCGCGGACGCCCTCGGCGGCGGCGACCAGCAGCGGCGGCGCGGCCAGCGCCACCAGCGGGACGAGCACGGCGGTGTCGCCGACGCCCGCCAGCAGCACGGCGAGGGTGACCAGGCCGAGCGTGGGCAGTGCCCGGGCGGCACCGGTCAGCGCGGTCACCACGAAGGTGCCGCGGCCGGTGTAGCCGATCAGCAGCCCGAGCGGGACGGCGAGCACCGCGGCCCACAGCAGGGCCTCCCCGCAGAACACCAGGTGCTCGGCGATCCGGTGGCCGATCGCGTCGGGTCCGCTGCGCCGGGCGGGGGCGGTGAAGAAGGTGGTCAGCCAGCCGAGCCAGTTCACCGGGCACCTCCGGCGGCCCAGGGGGCGAGCAGCCGGCGGGCCAGCACCAGCAGCAGGTCGGTGGCGAGGGCGAGCAGCACGACCAGCGCGATCCCGGCGAGGATCGGGGTCGGGAAGGTCCGCTGGAAGCCGTCGACGAAGAGGTAGCCGAGGCCGCCGCGGCCGACCAGGGCGCCCACCGCGGCGAGCGAGATCGAGGAGACCGCGGCCACCCGCACCCCGGCGACCAGGTACGGCACGGAGGCGGGGAGTTCGACGGCGGCGAGGCGGTGCCAGGGCCCGTAGCCGAGGGCGGTGGCCGCCTGCCGGACGTCCTCCGGCACGGCCCGCAGGCCGTCGACGGTGGCGGGCAGCAGCACGGCGAGCGCGTAGCAGGTGAGCGGCACCATCACGGTGGCCCGGGTGGCGAGGCCGGTGTACGGGATGAGCACCACGAAGACGGCGATCGCGGGCAGCGCGTACACCACGTTGAAGACCGCGGCGAGCGGTTGGTAGAGCCGGGGCAGCCGGGCGCAGAGGAGGCCGAGCGGGACGGCGGCGAGCAGGGCGATCAGCACCGGGACGAGGGAGATCACCGCGTGGTCCAGCGCGAGGTCGCGCAGGTAGCCGAGGTGGTCGCCGATCCAGTGCCAGCGGACGAGCGGTTCACCGTCCACCGGCGGGCTCCCCGACGTTGGGCCGCCCGGAAGCGGTCTCCCCGGCGGCGGCCTCCGGGACGGCCGGGCCGAGCGCGGCGAGCACGGCGGCCCGGGTGGCCAGGCCGGTCGCCCGGCCGTCCCCGTCCACGGCGACGGCGGCGCCGGCGGGGGAGAGCACCGCGGCGTCCAGGGCGGACCGCAGGCTGTCGGCGGCGGGGGCGAAGACGGGGGCTGGCCGGCGTTCGCCGTTGCCCTCCCAGGCGGTCGGGCGGCCGCCCGCGTCCACCGCCAGCCGCCAGCCGTGCAGGTCGGTTCCGACGGGCAGCAGCGCGACCGCGGCGGCCGGCCGCAGGCCGAGCCCGCGCAGGCCCCGGTCACGGCCGAGGAAGGCGGCCACGCCGTCGTCCGCGGGCGCGGTGAGCAGGGTGTGCGGGTCGGCGCACTGGGCGATCCGGCCGTGCTCGCGCAGCACCACCACCTGGTCTCCGAGCCGCACGGCCTCCTCGATGTCGTGCGTCACGAACAGCACGGTCTTGTTCAACTCGGACTGCAGCCGCAGCAGTTCCTCCTGCAGACCGGCCCGGACGACCGGGTCGACCGCGCTGAACGGCTCGTCCATCAGCAGCACCGGCGGATCGGCGGCCAGCGCGCGGGCCACGCCGACCCGCTGCTGCTGCCCGCCGGAGAGCTGGAAGGGGTAGCGGCGGGCGGTCTCCGGCGGCAGGCCGACCAGCTCCAGCAGTTCGGCGGCCCGGGCCCGGGCCGCCCGGCGGTCCAGGCCGAGCAGCCGGGGCACGGTCGCGATGTTGTCCAGCACCCGGCGGTGCGGGAACAGCCCGGCCTGCTGGATGACGTAGCCGATGCCCCGGCGCAGTCGGGCGGCGGGCAGCGAGGCGACGTCCTCGCCGTTCAGCAGCACCCGGCCGGAGGTCGGTTCGACCATGCGGTTGACCATCCGCAGCAGGGTGGTCTTGCCGCAGCCGGACGGGCCCACGAGCACGGTTATTCGGCCGGCCGGGACGTCGAGGTCCAGGCCCTCGACGGCGACGGTGCCGTCCGGGTGGCGCTTCGCGGCGCCCTCGAAAGTGATCACGTGTGGTTCCAGGGTGCTCTGCTGTTCTGACGCGGCATGAGGTGCGCACGCATGAGGCGGATGTGACAAACAAACACCTGATCGAATCCCCGGGGGTCCGTCAGGCCAAACCCCCGTCGGCCGAAAGGGTGGGCAGACCGGCCGCCGCCCAGGAGACGTAGCCGCCGTCCAGGTCGGTCGCCCGGTGCAGCCCGAGCTCCCGCAGGCTCGCCGCGGCCAGGCTGGAGGCGTAGCCCTCGGAGCAGACCACGATCCAGTGCACCGCGTGGTCCACCGCCTCCGGGATCCGGTGGCTGCCCGCCGGGTCGAGCCGCCACTCCAGCACGTTCCGTTCGATCACCAGCGCGCCCGGGATGCCGCCCTCGCGGGCCCGCTGCGCCACCGGCCGGATGTCCACCAGCAGCGCCCCCTCGGCCGCCGCCGCGAACGCCTCCGCCGGGCCGGGCCGGTGCACCCCGGCCCGGGCCCGCGCCACCAGCTCCTCCACCGTCGTCACCACTGCTCCGGTCCCTCCTGCGCGGTGCGGACCAGGCCGCCGGCCCGCAGGTCGTAACGCGTCATCCCGCTCAGCGGCGGCGAGTACGCGTGGATCGTCACGGCCGGCCCGGCCGAGGTGTTGCGCACGTCGTGCAGGTACGCGGCGCCGAACGCCCGCACCGCCCCCGGCGCGACCCGCCGCACCAGCAGCCCGTCCTCCGGCCCGCCCAGCGACAGTTCCTCCAGTTCGCCCAGCGCCACCGCGAACGCGCCGCGCGAACCGCCGTGGTCGTGGAACCCGGTGGACTGCCCCGGCAGCCAGCTGATCAGCCACACCTCGTGGTCCTCGGCGCTCACCAGCCGCTCGTACCAGCGGTCGCCGGTGGCCAGGCGCACCCGGTGGATCCAGCGGTCGGGCTGCTCGGCGAGGTCACGGACGATCGCCCGCAGGGCGTTCGGCGACAGCGGACGGGCGGTGCCGCCGGACTCGGGGGCGGTGCTGTCCGGGCCGGTGGCAGCGGTGGCAGCGGTGTCGGGGGCGGAAACGGGTACGGCGAAGTCCAGGCTCATGACGTGTCCTCGGATGACCGGAGGGGCGGCGGGCGCACCGGGCACAGCGGTGCGCCGACCGAAGGAGGGGGAGTTTCAGGAGCGGACGGTCCCGGACGGCACCCGACGGATCAGGCGCCGGCCCCGGAGAACGGCACGGGGCGGGGAGGAACCGTCAGCGGGCACACATGTCGCTCGCCTGGCGTCGCAGATCGACGTGCAGGCGGCAGACCAGAGCGGTGCCGGGCTTCATGCGCCGATCGTTCACGACGGGAGAGGGCCGCGTCAAGCCGCGTCCACCCGGCGGAAGGCGCACCCGGCCGCCCGGCGCACCGCGAACGGCGGAGCGGCCCGCCCCGGATCGTCCGGGACGGGCCGCTCGGCGGGCGGTGCGTCAGTTGTTCTGGGTGGCGTCGCTGTCCGCCTGCGCGGCGGCGCTCTCCGCCGCGTCCAGCTTCTGCTGCATCTGCTGGGTTTGGCCGTCGTCCTGCTGCGACTGCGCGGCCTTGTCGCCGCCGCCCTGGTGCGGACCGCAGCCCGTCAGCAGCAGCGCGGCGGCCGCGGCGAGGGCCGCCACCGCGGCACCGGCCCGGCGGCTCACTTGGAGCCCGCCGAGGACGAGCCCTGCTTGCCGCACCAGTCGGAGACGGCCTTCAGGTCCTTCTGGCGGAGCTCCAGCGTCGGCACCAGGGTCTTGCGGAAGTCCAGCCGGTCGTTCAGGTAGGTGTACACCTCGGTGTGCCCGGCGGACTTCGCCTCGGCCACCCGCTTCTCCAGGCGGGCCACCGAACCGACCACCGTGGCATCGCCGTTCAGCCGCTTCAGGGCCTTGTCGAGGCGGGCCTGGGTGGCCGGCACGCGCTTGCAGATCGCCTTGGCGCCGTCGCCCTTCGGGGTCTCGGCGGCCTGGGCCGGGGCCGCACCGGCGAGCACGGAGCCGGCCAGGGCGAGTGCGCCGATCGCGGCGGCCTTGCGGTTCATGGGCATGTCGGTCTCTCCTCCGGATACCTGGTTGATCGGACGCCGGGGAGCGTAGGACGGCTTCTTGTGGAAACCCTGTGACCGCCCGGAGCCCGGCCCCGGTGCGGGGCCGCGGCGTTCAGCGGGTGATCCAGTCCCGGCGAGCCGGCAGCACCAGGGTCGGCTCCTCCGGACGCAGCAGCGGCAGCCGCACCTCGAAGCGGCAGCCCGTGCCGTCCGGCCCCTCGGTGACCGCCACCGTGCCGCGGTGCAGCGCCGCCTGCTGCGCCACCAGGGTGAGGCCCAGGCCCGAACCGGGGCTGTCCTGCCGCCGGTGGAAGCGGGCGAAGACCGCCGTCCGCTCCTGCGGCGGCACGCCGGGCCCGCGGTCGTCGACCGTCAGCACCGCCGAACCGCTGCGCCCGGCCCGCAGCCGGACGGCGATCCGGGCCGGGCCGCCGTCCGTCCGGCCGTGCACCGCGGCGTTCCCGATCAGGTTGGCCAGCAGGATGCGCAGCCCCGCCTCCCAGCCGAACACCCGCACCCCGGGCGCCGCTTCGACCTCCAGCCGGGCCTGCGGGTGCCGCCGGCCGGCCTCCGCCGCAGCCGCCTCCACCAGCTCGCCCAGGTCGAGCGGGGCGAACGCCGACAGCTCCACCAGGTCGCCGCCGGCCAGTGTCCGCAGCGCGTTCAGCAGGTCCTCCAACCGGCCGTGGTCCTCGGCGAGTTCGCCGACGATCTCGGCCCGGTCGACGGGCGGCAGGTCCGGATGGGCGGCCAGCACGTCCAGGTTGGTCCGCATCGCCGTCAGCGGGGTGCGCAGTTCGTGCGCCGCCGCGGAGGAGAACGACCGGGCCGTCTCCAGCGCCTGCGCCGTCCGGCCCGCCTGCTCGTCGTAGCGGGCGAGCAGCAGCGAGAACGCGGCGGCGAGTTCGTCGACCTCGGTGACGCCGCTGCGCCGGTGGTCGAGGGAGCCCGCGCCGGTGCGCGGGTCGAGCGCGGCGGCCCGGCCGCTCAGCGTCCGCAGCGAGGCGGTCGCCCGCCCCGCCAGGCCGAAGGCCAGCAGACCGGCGGCCGGGGCGGCCAGCACCGCGACCAGCAGCACCCGCCGTCGGACCGCCTTCACCTGCGGGTCGACCGCCGTGGACGGCTGCACCAGCCAGAGCGTGCCCGGGGCCGTGCCGTCCACCGGCACCGCCAGCACCCGCCAGGCCCGCCCGCCGTCCCGCACCGTCGCCGGGCCGGACCCGGCCGCCGGCAGCACCACGGACTCGACCGGCTGCGGGCCCACCGCCAGCCGGACGGCGCCGTCCGCGGCCGCCAGCCTGACCCCGGAGTCCAGTGCGCCGTCCAGCACCTTGCGCTGCTGGTTCTGCTCCGCCTTCGGCCGGTTGCCGGCGCTCGCGGCGAGCAGCGTCCGGGCGTTGGGCAGCACCGCGGCCGCCCGGGCCCGCAGCACCTCGTCCTGCTGGCGCAGCAGGTCCCGGTGGACGAGGCCGAGCAGCAGCAGCCCCGCGGCCAGCACCAGCAGCGGCACCAGCACCGTCACCGACAGGGCGATCCGGGTGGAGAGCTTCACCGGGCACCCCCGTCGGAGGGCACCCGCAGCACGAAGCCCACACCGCGAACGGTGTGGATCAGCCGCGGCCGGCCGCCGTCCTCCAGCTTGCGGCGCAGGTAGCTGATGAAGGTGTCCACGGCGTCGCTGCGCACGTCGAAGTCGTAGCCCCAGACCCGGTCGAGCAGCTGGTCCCGGGTGAGCACCAGCCCGGCGTTCCGGACGAGCTGCGCGAGCAGCTCGAACTCGCGCCGGGTGAGGTGCAGTTCGGCGCCCTCCCAGTGCACCTGGCGGGTGGCCGGGTCGACGGTGAGCGGGCCGGCGCGCAGCAGGTCGGACGGGGGCGCCGGGCGGCGGCGGAGCAGGGCGTGCAGCCGCAGCACCAGCTCTTCCAGGGCGAACGGCTTCACCAGGTAGTCGTCGGCGCCGGCCTGCAGGCCGGCGACCCGGTCGGCGAGCTCGTCCAGGGCGGAGAGCATCAGCACGGGGGTGTCGTCGCCGCGGGCCCGCAGCGCCCGGCAGACCTCGGTGCCGCTGAGGCCGGGCATCGACACGTCCAGCACCAGCACGTCGGGGGAGTCGGCGGCGGCCCGGGCGAGCGCCGCCGCGCCGTCCGCGGCCACGCCCACGGTAAAGCCGCTGAGGCGCAGCCCGCGCTCCAGCGAGCGGCGGATCGCGGCGTCGTCGTCCACCACCAGCACCCGGCCGGCCTGTGTGCCCGCGGTCATCGGCGCCTCCTCGTGTCGGGCCCGTCCGGCCCGGGGCCGCCGACTCTCCCACACGCGGGCGGCGGCGGTCACGGCGGGAGCCGGGGCGGGGCCGGGGGCAGCACCGGCACGGGGGCGGACCGCCCGGGCGGGTGTTCGGGCGGTGTTCGGGAACCGGGCGGGACGTGCCGGACGTCCTTCGGGGCACCGCGGTTCGGCGTTGGACCCCGGAGGGCAAGGAGACAGGTATGGGTTTCATCAGCTGGATCGTCCTCGGCCTGATCGCCGGGGCCATCGCCAAGTTCCTGCTGCCCGGGCGCGACCCGGGCGGCCTCATCGTGACCACGCTCATCGGCATCGCCGGCTCGTTCGTCGGCGGCTGGATCTCCTCGACCGTGCTGCACCGGCCGGTGGCCAAGGAGTTCTTCGACCTGGCGACCTGGGTCTCCGCCATCGGCGGCGCCCTGGTGCTGCTGATCGCCTACCGCCTGCTGTTCGGCAACTCCCGGGACTGACCGCGCGCCCCGGCGGGCCCGCTGCGGGCCCGCCGGCGGCGGATTTCTTCACTCCGTTACGGGAGCGCTCCCACCAGGGCAGATCCGACGCCGGTCTCCCGGTCGTCGAACATCGTCGAAAACTCCTTCTGCACAAGGGATTACGCCCACGGCCGGGCGCGGCTAGCATCTGCCCCGGCCGTGCGGGAGCGCTCCCATATCCGGCGGCCGTCCCATCCTCTCCCACCCGAGAGCACGCGGAGGACCACTGTGAGCACCCCCGACGGCGTCCGACGGGCCGCCCCGGCACCCGGCCGCCCCACCCCGGACCGCCCCCGGCACGCCGCCCGCCGAGGCCGCGCCGCAGCCCTGGCGCTCGCCGCCGGCGCGGTGGCCGTCTCGGTGCTGGCCGGCACCCAGACCGGCGCCGGCGCCGCCGTCCAGGGCAGCCTGCCCGCGGACACCCAGTTCTGGAAGGACCCGGCCTCCCAGGTCGTCAAGTGGGTCGCGGCCAACCCCAACGACTCCCGCACCCCGGTGATCTCCAGGCGGATCGCCAGCCAGCCGCAGGGCGTCTGGTTCGCGAACTACAAGCCGGACACCGTGACCTCGGACGTCCGCGCGATCACCGGCGCGGCCTCCGCGGCCGGCCAGGTGCCGGTGCTGGTGGTCTACGAGATCCCCAACCGGGACTGCGGGGGCGCCTCCGCCGGCGGCGCCCCCGACCTCGCCGCCTACGACGCCTGGGTCACCAAGTTCGCGGCGGGCCTCGGCAGCGGGCGCTCGGTCGTCGTCCTGGAGCCCGACTCCATCGCGCTCACCACCTGCCTCTCCGCCCAGCAGCAGACCGACCGCTTCGCCTCGCTCTCCCGGGCCGGCGCGGCCATCCACGCGGCCGCCCCCAACGCCAAGGTCTACCTGGACGGCGGCCACTCCACCTGGAACAGCGCCTCCGAGCAGGCCAACCGGCTGCGCAGCGCGGGCATCCTCACCAACGCGGACGGCTTCTTCACCAACGTCTCCAACTTCAACACCACCTCGGGCGAGGTCGGTTACGCCAAGTCCGTGCTCTCCGCCCTCGGCAACCCGGCCAACCTGCACGCCGTGATCGACACCAGCCGCAACGGCAACGGCCCGGCGGGCAGCGCCTGGTGCGACCCGACCGGCCGGAAGATCGGCAACTACCCGACCGCGGCCACCGGCGACGCCGCGATCGACGCCTTCCTGTGGGTGAAGCCCCCGGGCGAGGCCGACGGCTGCGCCGCCGCCGCGGGCACCTTCGTCCCGGACATCGCGTACCAGCTGGCCCAGAACGCCACCGACCCGAGCACCCCGCCGACCAGCCAGCCGCCCACGTCCCAGCCGCCCACCTCGCAGCCCCCGACGTCCCAGCCCCCGACCAGCCAGCCGCCGACCGGCAGTGCGGCCTGCTCGGTCGCCTACAAGACCAACTCCTGGACGGGCGGGTTCACCGCCGACGTGACGGTCAGGAACACCGGCACCGCCGCGATCACCGGCTGGACGCTGAAGTGGACCTTCGGCGGCGACCAGAAGGTCACCAGCGCCTGGAACGCCAAGGTGACGCAGTCCGGCACCGCGGTCACCGCCACCGACCTCGGCTACAACGGGGCACTGGCCGCCGGCGCCTCCACCGGCTTCGGCTTCCAGGCCACCTACGGCTCCGCCAACCCGGCCCCGGCCGCCTTCACCCTGAACGGCTCCGCCTGCACCCTCGCCTGACACCGCGGCACGCCGCACGGCACGGCCGCCGACCGCTTCCCCACCGCGGTCGGCGGCTTCCGCGCGTCCGGCCACGTGCTCAGCGGCAGAGCTCGAAGACCATGTCCTCGAAGTCCGGGTGCCGCCGGGCGGCCTCCGCGGCCACCTCGGCGGCCGGACGGCGGGCGCCCGGCGCCAGGCGCTCCGCGACGGCGGCCAACTCCGCGTTCGGACGGGCCTCCCGCCCCGGGTGCTCGACCGCCTCGCGCGGGCCGGACCCGTCCGCGAGCAGCCACAGGTACGAGGCCAGGTCGCAGGCGACCACCCCGGTCTCGCCCTCCGACCCGAGGAACACCACCGGCTGCTCGGCCAGCGGCCGCCCGGGGTGCGCCAGCCAGATCGCGCCGTAGCCCCCGGTGCCGTCCTGCCCGAACACCCGGAAGGCGTCCCCGTCCAGCTCGGGGTTGCCCGTCCAGGCGCGCAGCCAGTCCGTGGTCTCCTCGGCGCTCAGGAAGGCGTCGTAGGGCTCGAAGTCCACCCCCTCGCCCTCGTCGAAGTCGAAGCCGAGGCCGGCCACCTCGGCGAGGGCGGCGGGAAGGATGCGGTCGTCGTCCGTCATGCCTGCAGGCTAGTGCCGCGTCAGGCGACCTTCGCCCCGTCTCGACGCCCGGCACGCACTCTCGCCGCACCGGACGGAAGTCCGAGTACGTCCAGTACGAGGAC
>NZ_JBFBDW010000041.1:0-69244 GCF_040683455.1 Kitasatospora sp. NPDC093679 | reverse complement strand
TTCACTGCCTTGTCGGAACCGGCCTGACGGCCCGTCCGACGTTTCAAACCTTAGCCGATCCCCGCTCCGAAAAGCGAATCCGGCGCCGGCCCGAACACAATCCCTAAAACGCGCACGCCGAATTCGCACCGGGACGCGACAAGACGCGACCCAGCCCGAGCCGGGAAGTGGTGTTTCAAGGGATTGGCTGCCTCGGGACCGTCCGTGCGGATCGCTCGTCCGGTGCTCCCTGTCAGGCAACTCGGAGAACATTACACGTCGGATCCGTCGGGTTCAAGTGGCAGCTGGAAGGCCAGCACGGCCACGTCGTCGTCGTGCTCCGCGGTGACGCCCATCGCCCGCAGCAGACGGGCGCAGACGACCTCCGGGCCGCCCGCGGCGCCGGCGAGGGTGCGGGCGAGCAGGTCGAGCCCGTGGTCGATGTCTTCGTCGCGGCGTTCGACCAGGCCGTCGGTGTAGAGGACGCCGGTGGTGCCGGGCAGCAGCTTGAGGGTGTGCGAGACGTGGCTGCCGCTGCCGGTGCCGAGCGGGGGGCCGTTCTGCTCCTCGCCCTGCAGGACGCTGCCGTCCGGGCAGCGCAGCAGCAGCGGCAGGTGGCCGGCGGAGGCGTACTCCAGGGTGCCGGGGGCCGGGTCCCAGACCGCGTAGGTGCAGGTGGCGATCTGGTTGGCGTCGATCTCCATGGCGAGGCCGTCGAGCAGGCCCATCACCTCGTGCGGCGGGAGGTCGAGCCGGGCGTAGGCGCGGACGGCGGTGCGGAGCTGGCCCATGACGGCGGCGGCCCGCAGGCCGCGGCCCATCACGTCGCCGATGACCAGGGCGGTGCGGCCGGCGCCGAGGCGGATGACGTCGTACCAGTCGCCGCCGACCGCGGCGTCGGCGCCGCCGGGCTGGTAGGTCGCGGCGACCCGGAGGTCGGCGGGCTGTTCGAGCTTCTGCGGGAGGAGGCTGCGCTGCAGGGTGACGGCGGCCTCGCGCTGGCGCCGCTCGGCCTCGCGGACCCGGGTGGCGGCCTGGACCTGGTCGGTGACCTCGGCGGCGTAGATGAGCAGTCCGGCGGGCGGGCGCGGACCGGGCCGGGGGTCGAGCGTGCCGAGCTGCGGGTCGGCGGGGGCGAGCGGGACGCAGGAGACGTTGTAGTAGCGGCTGCCGGCCGGGCCGAGGATGCAGCGCGCCTTGACGCTGCGGGGTCGGCCGCCGCGCAGGGCCTGGTCCATGAGGGGGAGGACGCCGAGGGCGGCGAGTTCGGGAAGGCCGTCGGCGGCGGGCAGGCCGGCGGTCCGTTCGCCGAAGAGCTCTCGGTAGGCGTTGTTCGCGTACCCGAGCTGGTGGAGCGGGCCGTAGGTGACGGCGACGGGGGCGGGCAGCCGGTCGAGGACGCCGCGCAGCTCGTAGAGCTCGTGGATCTCGCGGTGGTCGAGGGCGGCGGCCGCGGTCTCCGGGTCGCGGGGGCCGGGCAGGGGCAGGGATTCGGTGGCCGTCGAGGACGGGGCGGACGGAACGGTGCGCCTCGGGGCTCCGGTGAGCCGGGCGCTCCAGCGCATGAGGTTCAACGTCTGCCGCTTCCTCGGGTGTGGGGGTTGGGCGGTTTCTGAAGGGTCATCACATGATGTGCTCGGGGCAGCACGGGCCGTGATGATCGGCTGGGCAGATCCTGTCAGGCGGAGGTGTCGTTTCGGAAGTCGTATCGCCGGTCCGGCGCATTCGCTACAGACCGGCGTACGCGGGGGCGCTAGGGGCGCTCCAGGAAGCCCGACTCGAACTCCGCGCGCGGGTGCTCCACGGTGCCGAGCGAGACGACCTCGCGGCTGAAGAGCCCGCCGAGCAGCCAGTCGGTGAAGACCCGGACCCGGCGGTCGAGGCTGGGCAGTCGCCGCAGGTGGCGGGCCCGGTGCAGCCACCAGGCCCGGCGGCCGGTGAGGCGGCCCCGTCGGGTGTGGGCGACGGCGCGGCCCAGGCCGAGCGAGGTGGAGCAGTGGATGCGCTCGGGCCGGTAGGCGGCCAGGGCGCCGTGGTCGAGGTCGGCCAGCAGGTTCTGGGCCAGGAGCCGGGCCTGCGCCAGCGCGTGCTGGGCGTTGGGGGCGCACAACGCACCGTCGGCCGCCGGGTCGGGAACCGCCGCGCAGTCGCCGGCGGCCCAGGCGCCGGCGAGCGGGGTGCCGCCGGGTCCGCGGACCTGGAGGGTGGGCAGGCAGCGGACCCGCCCGGTGGGGTCGAGCGGGAGGTCGGTGTCGCGGAGCAGCGGAGCGGGCCTCACACCGGCCGTCCACACGAGGGTGCGGGCGGCGAACCGGCTGCCGTCGGAGAGAGACATGACCCGGTCGGCGGCGGACTCCAGGGTGGTGCCGAGGTGCACGTCGATGCTGCGTTCGCGTAGTTCGGCGAGGGTGTGGGCGGCGAGGTCCGCGCTCTCCTGGGGGAGGATCCGGTCGGTGGCCTCGACGAGCACCCAGCGCAGGTCGTCGGCGGTGAGGTTGTGGTAGCCGCGGACGGCGTAGCGGGCCATGTCCTCCAGTTCGGCGAGGGCGCCGACGCCCGCGTAGCCGGCGCCGACGAAGAGGAAGGTCAGGGCGGCCTGGCGGAGTTCCGGGTCGCGGGTGGAGGAGGCGAGGTCGAGCTGTTCGAGGACGTGGTTGCGGAGGGCGACCGCCTCGCCGACGCTGCCGAAGCCGAGTCCGTGGTCGGCGAGGCCGGGGACGGGGTCGGTCCGGGAGACCGAGCCCGGGGTCAGGATCAGGTGGTCGTAGGCGAGTTCCGCGGGTTCGGCGGCGGCCCCGCGGGGGGCGGTGTCAACCTGGGCGGTCCGGCCTGCGTGGTCGATCCGGGTGATCCGGGCGGTGAGCACGCGGCAGTGCGGGAGGACCTTGCGCAGGGGCACGACGACGTGGCGGGGGTCGATGCTGCCGGCGGCGACCTCGGCGAGCAGCGGGTGGTAGGTGAGGTAGGGCTGGGGCTCGACCACGGTGATCTCGGCGTCCCCGGTGCGCAGTCGGGGGGCGAGCGCCTGTTGGAGTACGAGGGCCGCGGCCATGCCGGCGCATCCGCCGCCGACGATGAGAATCCTGATGGGGCACCCCCTGCCGTCCGTGGGCCGTGTGACCTGATTCACGTCCCGCCGGGACGCCCTCCAATGAGGCAATGCGCGGGGTGCGTTTGTCCACAGGGCGAACGTGATCGAGTGGGTCGGATGTGGCGGAGGTTGCCGCCCGGGGCGGGTGTCGGGACGGCCGGTGGCCGGACGGTGGTTGCCGGTCCGGGGGCGACCGGTGGTGGGAGGTCCGCTTCTGCCACGAACTCGCCTGAACTATGGTCGGATTGTGTCCCGTCAAGGTCGGGGTCGATCGACCCGGCGGCCGACTGGCCGGCGGGGAACTGGGGAAGGGTTAGTCCGCACCTGTTGAGTGGCGGACGGCTTGGGGCCGCACCGGGGGGTGCGGAAGGTTCGGGCGGGCGCCGTCGGTGTCCGCGGGGGAGGGTTGAAGTGACGGATCAGGAGCGTCCGGCCGGCGGCGTGGTGTCGCCGGTGCACGGACGGATCGGGGCGGGCCACGGCTCGGTACCGGAGCAGCGCGGGCCGGTCGGCTCTGAGCTGGTGGTGGCCGGCCCGGGGACGGGTCGGCCGGGTCGGCTGCGGGTGGATGCGCGGCGCAATCTGGAGAGCGTGCTGCGGGCGGCCCGGCAGGTGTTCGGCGAGCTGGGCTACGACGCGCCGATGGAGGAGGTGGCCCGCCGGGCCGGCGTCGGCGTCGGCACGGTGTACCGGCGCTTCCCCAGCAAGGAGGTCCTGGTCCGCCGGATCGCCGCGGAGGAGGTCGCCTGGCTGACGGCGCAGGCCCGCGAGTCGCTGTACGGCGGCGGCGCGGCGTGGGAGTCGCTGGCGGGTTTCCTGGGCCGGGCGGTCGCGTCGGGTGCGGGTCGGCTGTTGCCGCCGGAGGCGTTCCGGTACGCGGCGGAGCTCGGTCGGGTGCCGGAGCCGCGCGGGCCGGAAGCTGAGGCGGAGCCGTCGGGCGGTGCCGGGCCGGGTGCGGCGGACGCCGATCCGCGGCTGCTGCTGCAGTTGGTGGCGGCGCTGGTGGCGCGGGCGGCCGCGGCGGGCGAGCTGCGTCCCGGGGTGACGGTCTCGGACGTGGTGCTGGTGCTGACGGCGGCCGTCCCGGTGCACGCCCTCACGGCGCTCCCGGACGGAGTGGACCCGACGGAGGGTCAACCCGGTGACGCTCCGGCGCAGCGGCTGCTGCAGATCCTGTTGCAGGGTCTGCAGTCGCGCTGAGCAAGGGAGTTGGGTCGGCCGGGGTGTCGCCCGCGGTGCCCGTACGAGTGGTCGCGGCAGGTCCGGCTTCCGGCCGGCGCTGTGCTATGCAATCCTTTGCCCGTGCTTGGAGCCATTGTCCCGTTGCGCGGTGTTCCTGCAGCTCGCTGCGGCCGCGCGGCCGCCGTGGCCGCGTGTCCGGCGGCCGGTGCGGCGGCGGATGCGGCTGCCGGGGTGCGGCGGTGAGCGCCGAGGAGCCCGGTGAGCCGGGGTCCGGTGCGGGCCCGGCCGGCCAGGTGCCGGACCAGGCGGGTGCGCCGCTGCGGGAGTCGCTGGCCGGCCGGGTGCCGGGCCAGGCCGCGGCCGGTCTGGGCGGTGTGACGCCGGAGGCCTTCATCGGCGAGGAGCCGCCGGCGCGGGCCGTGGTGCCGGCGCCGGCCGATCCGGTGGACGGTGAACGTCCGCCGTCGGACGCAGAGTTGACGGCGCGGGTGCGGGCCGGGGACGACTCCGCGTACGAGGAGGTCTACCGGCGGCACGCGGAGGCGGTGCGCCGCTATGCGCGGACGTGCTGCCGGGACAGCTTCACCGCGGAGGACCTGGCGGGCGAGGTGTTCGCCCGTACGCTGCAGGCGCTGAAGGCGGGGCGCGGGCCGGAGTTCGCGGTGCGCGCCTACCTGCTGACGGCGGTGCGCAACGTGGCGGCGGCCTGGGCGCGGACCGAGCGGCGCGAGCAACTGGTCGACGACTTCGGGTCGTTCGCGCAGGGTACGGCGGGCGCGGCGATCGAGTACGACCTGGCGGACCCGGGTGCGGACGCCTGGGCGATGGCGCTGGCCGACCAGCGGATGGTGATGCGGGCGTACGCCGGGCTGCCGGAGGACGACCGGGTGGTGCTGTGGCACACCGAGGTCGAGCGGGAGTCTCCGAAGGCGGTCGCGGTGATGCTCGGCAAGACGGCGAACGCGACCGCGGTGCAGGCGCACCGGGCGCGGGACCGGCTGGCCGCGGCCTTCCTGCAGGCGCACGTGTCGGGCAGCCAGGAGCAGGGCTGCGCGGCGTACGCCAACCGGCTCGGGGCGTACGCGCGCGGGTCGCTGCGCAAGCGGGCCTCGGCGGAGGTCGGCCGGCACGTGCAGGGGTGCGCCCGCTGCACGGCGGCCTGCGTGGAGCTCATGGACATCAACCACAGCCTGCGGGCGGTGCTGCCCGGGGGCGTGCTGCTGTGGGTCGGCACCGGGGCGTTCGCGAAGGCGGCCGGGGCGGTGCTCGGCGGTGCCGCGGTGGCCGGGGCGGTCGGTGCCGCCGGTGCGGCGACGTCCGGTGGGACGGCCGTGTCCGGGGCGGCCGCGGCGGGCGGTGCCTCGGCGGGTGGTTCGGGCGGTGCGATCGGAGCGGCCGCCGGTGAGGGGCTGGGGGTCGCGGCCAAGGCCGGGATCGCCGCGAGTGTGGCCCTGGCCGCGGCGGCGGTGGCGGCCTGGGCGTTGAGCGGTCCGGCGGACGTGCCGCCGGAGGCCGCGCCGCGGGCGGCCGTGGTGTCGTCGGCGCATCCCCCGGTGGTGGAGTCGCCGTTGCCGGTGCCGTCCGGGAGCCCGTCGCCGGTGGTGCCGCCGGCTCCGCCGCGGCGTTCGCCGCTCGCCGCGCCGGTCGTTCCGTCGCCGGCGGGTTCGGCGACGGAGGAGCCGCCGTCCCCGGTCCGGACCCCGGAGCCGTCGACCCCGGCTCCCGAGCCGCCGTCCCCGGATCCGACACCCGCTCCGACGCCGACCCCTACCGCGACGCCCTCGCCGCCGCCCACCGCGTTCTGGTTGGACGACCTGCCGTTCGCCGGCTCCGGGCGCCGGGACGCGGAGGACGAGGGCCGACCGGCGATCCGGCGCGGCGGCGGCTCGCTGGCGCGGCGGCCGGGGCTGTGGATGGCCGGGCAGTGGTACCGGCACGCGCTGAGCGTGCACGTGCCGTCCCGGGTGGCGGTGGACCTGAACCGCAGCTGCACCGCGTTCGACGCGGTGGTGGGGTCGGACGACCTGGCGGTCGGGCGCGGCAGCGTGGTGTTCGCCGTGCTGGGCGAGGACGGTTCGGTGCTGTGGCGCTCCGGCCCGGTGCGGGCGGGCGACCGTCCGGTGCGGGTCCACGCGCCGCTGGCGGGTCAGCGCTCGATCCGGCTGGTCGCGGAGCGGGCGGACGGCGGCTGGGCGCTGCTGGACGTCGCCGACTGGGCGGACGCCCGGCTCACCTGCTGACGGCCGCCGGCTGAGGGCCCGCCGGACGCGGGCGCCCGGCCGTCCGCCGAGGGAGGGCCGGGGCGCTGCGGATGGGTCGCGGAGGTGCCGTAGGGGTGCCGGGGCGGTGCCGTCGTCAGACGGCGCAGCTGCCGTCCGCGCAGGCAGCGGAGTCGTCGGGCCCCGTGCCGGGTGCGGGGACGAGCGCGCCGGTCTCCTCGGCGACCTGCTGCAGGACGCGCAGGAAGGTGTCCGCCTCCTGGCCGCCCTGCACGGCCCAGCGGCCCTCGAAGACGAAGGTCGGCACGGCGGTGATGCCGAGCGAGCGGGCCCGGTCGAGCTGGTCGCGGACCTCGTCGGCGCCCTCCTCGCCCGCGAGGTAGCCGGTGACCCGTTCGCCGTCCATGCCGGCGGCGACGGCGATCGCGGTGAGGGCCGTCCGGTCGCCGACGTCGACGCCGTCGCTGAAGTGCGCCTTGAGCAGCCGCTCCTTGACGTCGGCCTGGACGGCGGCGCCGTACTCGGTCTCGGCGAGGTGGAGCAGGCGGTGGCCGAGGAAGGTGTTGGCGTGCAGGGCGGCGTCGAAGTCGTAGGCGATGCCCTCGGCGGCACCGAGCTCGGTGACCCGGGCGTCCATGGCGACGGACTGCGGGCCGTACCGCTCGGCGAGCCAGGCGCGGTGCGGGCTGGCCTGCTCAGGGGCCTCGGGAACCAGCTGGTAGGGCCGGTAGACCACCTCGACGCCGTCCTTGCCCGGGAAGCGGTCCAGCGCCTGCTCGAAGCGGCGCTTCCCGATGTAGCACCAGGGACAGGCGATGTCGGAGTAGATCTCGACCTTCATGGGGGTACGGCTCCTGTTCGGGGGCGGGGCGGTGGGCGGGCGTGCGGGGCCCACCCACCAGGTTGAACGGTCAACCGTTCGTTCGGCATTCCCGTCCCGCACTCCCGTCCCGCATTCCCGTCCCGCATTCCCGTCCGGCGTCGCGCGGGTCGGCGGGCCGCCCCGGGTCAGCCGTCGTGCGAGGCCGGGGCGGTGCGCGGCAGGGCGAGGCAGAGCAGGCCGGTGGCCGCGAACACCCCCACCACCCAGGGCAGCACCGTCGTCATCGCCGGGCCGGGGCCGTCGGCGGTGTGCTGGAAGAACAGCGTGGCGAGGGTGGCGACGCCGAGTGCCCCGCCGAACTGCTGGGCGGTGGAGAAGATGCCGGACGCGCCGCCGGCGGTGTCCGCGGGCACCGCCGACAGCACCACGTTGACCAGGGGCACCACCAGGAAGCCGAGGCCCGCGCCGGCCACCAGCAGGCCGGGGACGAGCGGCCAGGCGCCGGTGTGCGCGGCGGCCGCACCGGACACCGCGTGCCCGGTCCAGGCGCAGCCGGCGGCCATCAGGACGGCTCCGGCCAGCAGCACCAGCCGCCCGTACCGGACGGCGAGGCCGTCGGCGACCGGCGCGGTGAGGAAGCCGCCGACCGAGAAGGCGGCGGTGACCAGGCCGGCCTGCAGCGGCGTGTAGCCCTGGCCGCCCTGCAGCCAGATCGCGAAGACCAGGAAGAAGCCCTGCATGGCGACCGAGAACAGCAGCTGCACCAGCAGGCCCACCGAGAACGCCTTCAACCGGAACGCCCGTGCGGGCAGCAGCGGCACCGTGCCGCCGCCCCGACGGGACTGGGCCAGTGCCAATCCCGCCACCGCGGCGACGCCGGCGGCCAGGCAGAACCAGCCCCAGAGCGGCCAGCCGTTGCTGCGGCCCTGGACAAGCGGCAGCACCACGGCGACCAGGCCGGCCGCCAGGACCAGACTGCCCACCAGGTCGGGCCGGGCGGTCGAACGCTCCCGGTCGGCGGGGACCAGCACCGCCCCCGCCGCCAGGCAGACCGCGGCGATCGGCACGTTCACCAGGAAGACCGTCCGCCAGCCGAGGCCGAACAGGTCGGCGTCGGTCAGCACGCCGCCGAGCAGCAGGCCGATCCCGGAGGCGAAGCCGGCGACAGCGCCGTACATGCCGAAGGCGGCGCCGCGCTCCTTGCCGTGGAAGAGCGTCCGGAACGAGCCGATCACCTGCGGGGTCAGGACGGCGGCGGCCACGCCCTGCACGGCGCGGGCTGCGATCAGCTGGCCCGGGCCCTGGGCGAGGCCGCAGGCGAGGCTGGCCAGTCCGAACGCGGCGGTACCGGCCAGGAAGAGCGTCTTCCGCCCGTACCGGTCGCCGAGGTGGCCGGCCACCACCAGGGTGGCGGCGAAGCCCAGCAGGTACGCGGAGACCAGCCACTGCAGTTCGGCCTCGGAGGCGTGCAGGTCCCGGCCGACGGACGGGATCGCGACGTTCACGATGGTCACGTCCAGCAGGTCCATCAGGGCGGCGGTCATCATCACGGCCGCGGCGGCCCAGCGGCGGGGGTGCGGCACGGCGGGGGGACTGTCGGCCGTGGGCGCGAGTGCGGTCATCTCTCCTGCCTCCAGGAGTTCGGGCGCAGGGCCGGGGCGTGGGTGGTCTGCGCGGTAATTCTTTCGTTCTCTCGAACGAAAGAATTACACAGGCCGCGACCGCACCACAAGCCTTTCGTTCGGCCTAACTAAATATTCGCCCCGTCGAAGGACTCCGCTAGGCTGGTTCCATGCCCGAGCAGCAGCGCCCCGCCACCGCGGCACACCCCGCTCCCGGCGCCGACCACCACCGCGACGTGGTGCTGGCGCGGATCTACGAAGCCGGCCGCGAGTCGAGTGCGGTGACGGTGATGTTCCACTCCGCGATCGCCGAGAAGGCCGGTCTGGGCGCCACCGAGTCGAAGACCCTGGACCTGCTCCAGCGCAGCGGCCCGCTCACCGCGAAGGAGCTCGCCGAGCGGTCCGGGCTGGCGCCGGCTTCGGTGACCGGCCTGGTGGACCGGCTGGAGCGCAAGGGCTTCGTCCGCAGGGTGCAGCATCCGACCGACCGGCGCCGCGTCCTGGTGGAGCACCGGCCGGAGGCGATCGGGCGGCTGGCCGAGCTGTTCGAGGACTGGGGGCGCGAGGTCGGCGAGCTCTGCGACGAGTTCAGCACCGAGGAGCTGGAGGTCGTCGCGCGGTTCCTCACCGGCAGCACGGCCCGGCAGCGCGCCGCGGCCGCCCGGCTGACGGACCGGCCCACCGACTGACGGCCCACCGACTGACGGGCTGCCGGCTGCCGGCCCGCCGACTGCCGGCCGCCGGCTGACGGGCCGTCGGGGCGGCGCGCAGGCTCAGCCCGCGGGCGGGGCGGGCACCACCAGCACCGGGCAGTTCGCGTGGTGGACCGCGGCGGTGCTCACCGACCCGAGCAGCAGCCGGCTGAAGCCCCCGTTGCCGCGGGTGCCGATGACCAGTGTGTGCTGGCCGGCGGTGGCGGCGAGCACCACCTCGATGACGCTGCCGAGCACCACGTGCAGCGAGAGTTCCCCGCCGTACGGCCGGGGCCGGGCCGTCTGGACGGTGTCCACCGCACGGCGCAGCCCGTCCGCCATGCTGCCGGCCAGTAGTTCGATGGACGGCTGGACGAGTTCCACCATGCCCGGCGGGTAACCGGCCGGCGAGGGGTTGACCACCGCCAGGACGTACAGCGGCAGGCCGAACAGCTCGGCCTCGGTCATCGCCCGGTCCAGCGCCCACAGCGAGCCGTCGGAGCCGTCGCAGGCGGCGAGGATGCCGGGCCGGGCCGCCGGGGGCGGCTCGTCGAGCACGGGCAGGGGGACCATCGCGGCAGCCACCCGGTCATGATGCCGGGTCGGCCGCCCTCCGGACGGAACGGACGCGCCGGGGCGGCCCCGGCAGGCCGTGCGAGCCCTCACCCGCGCCGGTGTGCCCGCACCCTCGGGCCGCACCCCCTCACCGGATCGGCCGACCCTCGGGCGGACCCTCCGGACGACCTCTCAGGCCGGCCGTCCGGCCAGGGCCTTCCGTTCGACCGGCGGCAGGCCCGTCCAGCAGGAGCCGTGCCGGCGGGCGGCGACCCGGCGCAGCCAGAGTTCGGTGGCGACCAGGTCGGCGAGGCCCGCCAGGGTGCCGGGCGGCAACTCGCGGCCGGGTTCGGCGGCCGAGGCGAGGGTCCGCCGGACGGCGGACAGGTCGATCAGCCCGGCGTCGGCGAGCAACGGGCGGTGGAAGAGTTCGGCGAGGCCGTCCGCGGCGAGGCGCAGTCCGGCCCTGGCCTCGTCGGCACGGTCGGGGCGCGGGGTGCGGCCCCAGTCGGCGGGCAGGTCGGTCCGTCCGGCGCCGGTGAGGATCGAGCGCAGCAGGGCGGGCCGGGCGCCGGGCTGCAGCCGGGTGTCGTCGGGCAGCAGGCGGGCGGCGCGGACGACCTGGTTGTCGAGGAACGGGGCGTGCAGGCGCTGGCCGCGCTGTTCTGCGGCCTGGACGAGGGTGCGGTAGGCGGTGGCGTGCCGGTGGAGGGCTAGCCGGGCCCGGCGGGCACCGGGGTGTTCGACCGGGACGGGGCCGCGGGCGGCGATCCGCAGCCGCTGGGCGACGGTGGTGAGCGCCTCGTCGGAGAGCCAGCGGGCGGCGGGGCCGGGGACGTTCCAGGCGAGGTCGGCGGCGGAGCTGGCGCCGGCGGTGCCGGCCGGTTCGGCGAAGTGGCGGACGGTCAGGCGGACGGCGAGGTCGTCGAGCGCGTCGGCGTAGTCGGCGCGGGCGAGCCGGTGGGCGGCGCGCAGCACGGTGACCGGGGTGCGGACGGTGCCGGTGAGGGCGCCTGCGGTGGCCCGGTCCGCGCCGGCCAACGCGGCGACGGGGGCGAGGAGTTCGCGGGCGCGGCCGGCGCGGACGAGGTCGGCGAGCCGGGCGGGGTGGCCGTCCAGGACCTGGCGGGCGCCGTAGCCGGTGAGGTGGTCGGTGCCGCCGGCCCGGAAGCGGGCGGCGAGCCGGGCGGCGGCGGTGAGGGCGGGGCCGGGTTCGTCGGTGAGTGGGCCGGCGAGCGGGTCGTCGCCGAGGCCGGTGTAGGGCAGGCCGGGCGGGACGACGACGTGGCGCAGCCGGGGGGCGTCGACGGCGAGGGCGAGCCGGTCCTCGTCGCCGTGGGTGACGGCGGTGAGGGCCTCGCCGTTCTCCTCGGCGGGTTCGGTGCTGGTCCGGCGGGCCCAGGACCCCTTGACGGCGCCGGTGCGCGCGGGGGCGGCGGGGGTGCGGGCGGGCGCGCGGCCGGGGCCCGGGGCGAGCGGGACGGCGGCGGCGAGCAGGGCGACGGTCGCCGAGGCGGTGCCGTACGAGAGGTCGACGCCGAGCCGGGGCCGCTCCGGGTCGCCCAGCGGGTCGGGGGTGCCGGCGGTGGTGCGGACCCGGCAGCGGACGGCCTCCAGCAGGGCGCGGGTGAGTTCGCGGACGGCGGGGGCGTCCTCGCGGCGGCCGGGTCCGGGCTCCGGCTCGTACCCGGCGAGGTAGGGGCGTCCGCCGCGGATGCCGAGGGAGTGGCCGGGCGGCACCCGCAGCACTCCGGCGTACGGGGTGCCGTTGCCGAGCGCCTCGGGGGACTCGGGGCAGGCGAGCAGGGCGGCGAGGTGGCCGGTGTCGACCGGGGCGCCGATCAGGTCGGCGAGCGGGAGGGCGGCGGTGGCGTAGGCGGTGCCGCCGCGCCAGGGGGTGTGGAAGACGGGCTGGGCACCGGCGAGGTCGGTGAGCAGCACGGTGGAGCGGGTGCCGCTGCGCAGGACGGCGGTGTAGCTGCCGGGCCAGCGGGTGAGGTGGCGGACGGCGCCGCCGCGGGCGGCGGCGAGGCCGGCGGCGAGTTCGGCGTCGGTGGCGCCGCACCGCCCGAGGACGGCGAGCCGGGTGGTCGCGGGGGTGTCCTCGGGTTCGGGGTGGCCGGGGCGGGGCGGGCCGGAGGTGACGACGGGGTCGGCGCCGGGGCGCAGGCTGACGAGCCGGATCTCGTCGGGCCGCCAGTCGCCGACCGCCCAGAGCGGGTTGGGGCCGGTCCACAGCACGGTGCCGGCCAGCGGGCGGACGCCGTTCGGGGAGGGGCCGCCCGCGCCGTGGGGCTCTCCGCTCCAGCCGGTGAGCCACCGCATCGCGCCTCCGCCTGACGAGGGGTCGGGCGCACGGGGTGTCCGGAAGGGCGGTGCGCCGCAGGAGACATCGTGCCACCGGTTGTGCGGCGTGTGACCCGAGTTGCAGCAGTGGATCACGCCGGGCGCACGGCGGAGCGGAGCGCGGGGCGGGGTGCGTGACCGGCGGCGACGAACCGGCGGCGTGGGGACGACGGCAGGGGGACGGCGGCCGCGGGGTGGCGCGGCTCGGCCGGCGGACGGGCCGGCCGAGCGGCGGGGTGCCCCGTGGGCGGGACCGGGCCGCCCCCTCCGTGGCCCGGGCCGTCCCCTGTCGCCTCGTGGCATGGACATTGCCGAATGGCCGAAAGGCGCCGCACTGCCCGGGAGGGCATCCGCATGCCCTCCCGGACCCACCGCTGCCCGCGGGGATGCGGCAGCGGTCTCCCCCGGCCCGCCGGGTCCTCGACGGCGGGCCGATCCACGGGGTCCAGCGAATCGCCCACCTGCCGCTGCGGCCAGGGGGCACGGGCGGGCGCACGTCGGCACGGCACCGGAGCACGGGGGTCCGGCCCGGAGCACGGTGGAGCGGGCCGTTCCGCGGCGGGGCGGACGGACCGTCGCCGACAGGCCGTTGGTGCGCGCTATCCCGCCATCCGGAATGCGGCCTCTTAACCCTCGGAACCCGTCCGACTACGCTAGGTGCAGCGGGTGGCCGCAATACGCGCGCCACCCTCCGCGCAGGACCTCGCCAGGGGGTGCCACCGCCACCATGACCGCCAGTTCACGAGGGCCGAACGAACGGCTCGGCGCACTCCTGTCCCTCGCCCAGATCAGCAACGCCGGACTGGCCCGCCGGGTCAACGACCTGGGCGCACAGCGCGGTCTGACGCTGCGCTACGACAAGACCTCGGTGGCGCGGTGGGTCACCAAGGGCATGGTGCCGCAGCGGCCGGTGCCGCACCTGATCGCGACCGCGCTCGGCAGCAAGCTGGGCCGCCCGGTGCCGTTGGAGGAGATCGGCCTCGGCGACACCCAGCCGACCCCCGAACTCGGCCTGGAGTTCCCGCGCGAGGTGCCGGAGGCCGTCCGTTCGGCGACCGAGCTGTGGCGGGTCGACCTGGACCTGCGCAGAGGCCCCGGCGGCGGACGGTGGAGCGACAGCCTGGCCGGCACCTTCTCCGTCTCGGCGTACGCGACGCCGGTCTCCCGCTGGCTGATCACCCCGGCGGACGGCTCGGTCGCCCGGGAGGCCGCGGCACCGGACCGCTCCGGCCACCGGGTGGGCCACTCGGACGCGGCGAAGCTCCGCGAGGCCGCCCAGGAGGCCCGCCGCTGGGACTCCAAGTACGGCGGCGGGGACTGGCGTTCGTCGATGGTGCCGGAGTGCCTGCGGGTGGAGGCGGCCCCGCTGCTGCTCGGCTCGTACAGCGACGCGGTGGGCCGGGCGCTGTTCGGCGCCACGGCCGAACTGACCCGGCTGGCCGGCTGGATGGCCTTCGACACCGGCCAGCACGAGGCCGCGCAGCGGTACTACATCCAGGCCCTGCGCCTGGCCCGGGCGGCCGGGGACGTGCCGCTCGGCGGGTACGTGCTGGCGTCGATGAGCCTGCAGGCGGTGTACCGGAACTTCCCCGAGGAGGCGGTGGACCTCGCGCAGGCCGCGCTGGAACGCAACCGGGGGCTGGCGACGGCCCGCACGATGAGCTTCTTCCACCTGGTGGAGGCCCGGGCGCAGGCCAGGGCCGGCAACGCGGCGGCCTGCGCGACGGCCCTGGTCGCCGCGGAGGGGGCGCTGGACCGCTCGCGGCCCGGGGACGCCGACCCGACCTGGATCGACTTCTACACCTACGACCGGCTGGCCGCGGACGCCGCGGAGTGCTTCCGCGACCTCGGGATGCCGTCCAAGGTGCGGCAGTTCACCCGGGAGGCGCTGGCCCGGCCGACCGAGGGCTACGTGCGTTCGCACGCGTTGCGGCTGGTGGTCTCCGCGATGGCCGAGGCCGAGGCGGGGGACCTGGACGCCGCCGTGGCGGCCGGCGAACGCGCGGTGGACGTGGCCGGGCGGATCTCCTCGCAGCGCAGCCGGGAGTACGTCCTGGAGCTGCTGCGACGCCTGGAGCCCTACCAGGACGAGCGACGGGTGCGGGAGTTGACGGAGCGGGCGCGGCTGGTGCTGACCGCCTCGACCTGAAGGCCGCCGCGGATATTCGGATGCACCCCGGGCCGCCCGGTGGCTAACGTCTTCCTCGTCCGGGTGCGCAGGCAGAGGTTACTTCCACTGTTAATGGGCAGGTCGCGGGTTCGAGTCCCGTCATCGGCTTCGGGCCGGTGTAGCTCAGTCGGTAGAGCAGCACACGTCACCTCCGCCGCTTCTGTTCTCCGGACACCACACGTGCATACGACTGCCACCTCCCGGTGCGCAGGACCGGTTACTTCCTCCAAGAAATGAGCCGGCACCCACTTTTGATCTCGGGAGGCAGCGTGCCGGGGCGTCCGGTGCGCAGGCGGGGGTTACTTCATTGGGATCAGGCGGTCCCGGGTTCGAATCCCGGACGGCCGTGCGCGAGCACGACCGGTAGCTCAGCGGACAGAGCACCTGCTGTCACCTCCGCCGCGGCCGGCCCGCGAGGCCGGCACGACCTCGGACGCCCCGGCTCCGCTCCGCCTCCCCGCAGGGGGAACCACCATGTCTCGCTTCAACATCCGCCGCCCGAAGACCGGCCCGACCTCGCCCGTGACCACGACCGGGCAGCACGCCCTCAACCACGCCGGCGGCGTGGGCCACCTGCGCGACGAGAAGTCCGAACTCTTCCTGCTCGCCGTCGCCAACCTGGTCGGCCAGGACGCCTTCTACGAGCGCGGCGGCGCCCGCGACGACCGGTACACCGCCCTGGTCCGCTCCCTCGCGGTGAGCGACCCGGAGTGGACGCTCGGCCTGCTGCGCTGGCTCCGGTACGGCGCCGCGATGCGCACCGCCTCGCTGGTCGGCGCCGCCGAGTTCACCCGCGCCCGGCTCGACGCCGAGGCGCCCGGGTTCTCCCGGCAGGCCGTCGACGCGGTGCTGCAGCGTCCCGACGAGCCCGGCGAGCTGCTCGCCTACTGGACCTCCCGGTACGGCCGGGCGCTGCCGAAGCCGCTCAAGCGTGGTGTCGCCGACGCCACGCGGCGGCTGTACAACGGCCGCGCGCTGCTCAAGTACGACACCGTCTCCAAGGGTTTCCGGTTCGGCGACGTGCTGGAGCTGACCCACCCCTCGCCGCACCCCGACAAGCCGTGGCAGGGCCCGCTGTTCCGGTACGCGCTGGACCGCCGGCACCGCCCCGACGAGGCCGTCCCGCCGACCGGCGACGCCCTGCTGACCGCCAGCCGCGAACTGCTCGCGCTGCCGGTCGAACAGCGGCGCGCGGTCGTCACCGGCCCCGGCGGCGCGGAGCGGCTGGCCGCGGCCGGCATGACCTGGGAGGCGCTGGCCGGCTGGCTGCAGGGCCCGCTGGACGCGGCGGTCTGGGAGGCGATCATCCCCTCGATGGGGTCGATGGCCCTCGTCCGCAACCTGCGGAACTTCGACCAGGCCGGGGTGTCGGACGCGGTGGCCGAGCAGGTCGCGCGGCGGATCTCCGACCGGGGCGAGGTGCAGCGGTCCAAGCAGTTCCCGTTCCGCTACCTCGCCGCGCACCGGCACGCGCCCTCGCTCCGCTGGGGCCACGCGCTGGAGACCGCGCTCGGCCACTCGCTCGCCAACGTCCCGGTGCTGCCGGGCCGCACGCTCGTCCTGGTCGACCGCTCCGGCTCCATGTTCGACCGGCCGAGCGCGCAGACCCAGCTCAACCGGGCGGACTCGGCGGCGGTCTTCGGCGCGGCGCTGGCGCTGCGCGCGGCCGACGCCGACCTGGTCGAGTTCGGCACCACCAGCCGCCGGATCAAGCTGCAGCGCGGCGACGCGGTGCTGAAGGTGCTGGACCGCTTCTCCAACCTCGGCGGCACCGAGACCGGCAAGGCCGTCCGGCAGCACTACCGCGGCCACGACCGGGTGGTGATCGTCACCGACGAGCAGGCGTACGGCGGTTGGCAGGGCGACCCGCTCGCCGCGGTCCCGGCGCAGGTCCCGGTCTACACCTGGAACCTGGCCGGCTACCGGGCGGGCCACGCGCCCTCCGGCGGCGCCCGCCGCCACACCTTCGGCGGCCTGACCGACGCGGCCTTCCGCCTGATCCCGCTGCTGGAGGCCGGCCGCGACGCCCACTGGCCCTGGGAGCAGGACTAGCGGCAGCCGCCGCACGGGGCGCGGGGAACTGCGCGATTCGGATGCGGGCCACCGTACGAACCGGGGCCCGGCCCGAATTCGTCGCGATGCCCCTTCCCGGACTGCGCAGTTCTCCCCCCGGCCTTCGGCCGGGAGGTGCCCCCACGCGCCCCCCGGGGGTTCCCCGGCCGCCTTCTCGGTGGGCCCCCGTCGTGGCACGATCGCTACGGCGGGGGCAGCCGAGCGAAGGGGCCGAGGTGCGCTACGACGTCGACGTTCTGGTGGTGGGGGGCGGCATCGTCGGCCTGTCCACGGCATACGCGCTGACCCGGGCGCAGCCCGGCGTGCAGGTCGCGGTGCTGGAGAAGGAGCAGGCCCTCGCCGCGCACCAGACCGGCCGCAACAGCGGGGTGATCCACAGCGGGGTGTACTACCGACCGGGTTCGTTGAAGGCCCGGTACGCGACCGGCGGCGCCGCGGAGATGGTGGAGTTCTGCCGCGAGCAGGGCATCCCGCACGAGGTCACCGGCAAGCTGATCGTCGCCACGTCGGCCGAGGAGCTGCCGCGGCTGGCCGCGCTGGCGGAGCGCGGCCGCGCCAACGGCATCCCGGTGGCCGAGCTGGACGCGGCGGGCATCGCCGGGTACGAGCCGGAGGTCCGCGGGGTGGCGGGCCTGCACGTCGGTACGACCGGCATCTGCGACTTCCCGGCGGTGGCCCGCCGGTACGCGGAGCTCGCCGGGGAGAAGGGCGCGGTGCTGCACACCGGGACGGAGTTGCGTGCGGTGGCCCGCCGTGCGGACGGGGTGACGGTGCAGACCTCGACGGGGGAGGTCCGCTGCGGGGTGCTGGTGAACTGCGCGGGCCTGCACGGCGACCGGGTGGCGCGGTTGGCCGGCGACGACCCGGGGGTGCGGATCGTCCCGTTCCGCGGCGAGTACTACGAGCTGGCCGAGCACCGGCGGAGCCTCGTCCGGGGCCTGGTCTACCCGGTGCCGGACCCGGCCTTCCCGTTCCTTGGCGTGCACCTCACCCGGGGTGTCCACGGGGACGTGCACGTCGGCCCGAACGCGGTACCCGCGCTGGCCCGGGAGGGCTACGACTGGCGCACGGTGCGGCTGCGCGACCTCGCGGGGACGGCGGCCTTCCCCGGCACCTGGCGGATCGTCCGGCGGCACTGGCGGTACGAGCTCGGCGAGCTGCACCGCTCGCTGTCGCGGAAGGCGTTCACCGCCGCGGTGCAGCGGCTGCTGCCCGCCGTGACCGCCGGGGACCTCGTCCCCGCGGCGGCCGGGGTGCGCGCCCAGGCGGTGGCCCGGGACGGCTCGTTGCTGGACGACTTCGCCTTCGCCGGCTTCGACCCGGACGACCCGGCCTCCGCCCGCCGGGCGGTGCACGTGCTGAACGCGCCCTCGCCGGCCGCCACCGCCTCGCTGCCGATCGGCCGTGAGGTGGCCCGGCGGGCGCTGGCGGCGCTGGAGGCCGGCGGTGGGGCGCCCGGGCGGGACGCGGCCGGGCCGGGGCGATGAGACGCGGGCCACGCCGGGACGCCGGCGGACCCTCGTAGACTGGGGCGATTGTGACTGCCACCGCCCCCAGCCCCGAGCTGTCCCCGTCCGCCCGGCTCTCCGCCGCCCCGGCCGCGTACCCGGCGCCGATGTACCCGCACAAGGCCACCGAGGCACAGCACCGGGAGCGGCGCATCCGCAGCTTCCAGCCGCGCCGCGGCCGGATGACCAACGCCCAGGCGGACGCCCTGGACCGGCTGTGGGAGCGGTACGGGCTGGCGATCGACGGCACCCCGCTCGACCTGCCGGCGCTCTTCGGCGACCTCCCGGTCACCCTGGAGATCGGTTTCGGCATGGGCGAGACCACGGCCGCGATGGCCGCCGCCGACCCGTCGTCCGGAATCCTGGCCGCCGACGTGCACACGCCCGGCCACGGCAACCTGCTGCAGATGCTGGAGCGCGACGGCTCCCCCAACGTGCGGCTCGCCGCGGGCGACGCGGTGATCCTGCTCCGCGACATGCTGCCCGACGCCTCGCTGGCCGGTCTGCGGGTCTACTTCGCCGACCCGTGGCCGAAGCCCAAGCACCACAAGCGCCGCCTGGTCCAGCCGCACTTCCTGGAGCTGGTGCTGCCCAAGCTCGCGCCCGGCGCGCTGGTGCACTGCGCCACCGACTGGGAGCACTACGCGGAGCAGATGCTGGACGTGCTCTCCGCCTCGGACGAGCTGGAGAACCTCCACCCCGAGGGGGACGGCAGCGGCTGGCTGGAGCCCGAGCAGCGCCCGGCGGGCAGCGTGCCCGGTTACGCGCCGCGCCCGGACTGGCGGCCGCTGACGAAGTTCGAGCGGGCGGGCCTGGCCAAGGGGCACGTCGTGCACGACCTGCTCTTCCGGCGCCGCTGATCCACCCGGCGGACTCCCGCCGGACCCGGTGGCGGCACCCCGCCACCGGGAGCTGACGGTACGTCACCCGCAGTGATGACGGGCACACGGATCGTCCCGGGGGCTCCCCCTCCGGCGGAGCCGTCGCCTACGCTTTCCGGGTGAGCCGTCCGCCCAGCGGCAGCCCGTCCCCCAGCACCACGGCCCGCACTGCCGCCGACGAACCGCCCGCGACCCCCGCCGGCACCCGGACCATTCCGGGGCCCCGGGCCGGCGCGGTCCGCCGCCTGCTGCCGCACTGGGCGCGGCTGGAGGCCCTGCACCGCTCGCTGCACTACCCGGCGCTCTCCTCCTCGCTGGCCGCGTTCGCGCTGGCCGGCAGCGGGGTGCTGATCCTGCACCTGGTGCAGCGGCAGACCGGCACCACCGGCCTGCTGGTCGGGCTCGGGCTCGCCCTGCTGCCACTGCCCTTCGTGCTGGGCTCGCTGGCCTGGCTCAACCAGACCGCGCGCGTCCCGCTGCGGCACACCCTCTTCTGCCTGGCCTGGGGCGCCTGCGCGGCCACCACGGTGGCCCTGCTCGCCAACGGGTGGGCCAGCGACTTCCTGATCGCCCACCAGGGCAGCAGCCGCGGCGAGACGCTCGGCGCCGAGGTCGCCACCCCGCTGATCGAGGAGCTCTGCAAGGGCGCCGCGATCCTGCTGCTGCTGCTGCCCGTCCGCAGGCGGCCCAGCTGCCGGCAGGACCACAGCTGTGCGCTGCTCGCCGAGGCCGGCCCGGAGCAGCCGCACACGGCCGGCCCGCCCGCGCCGGTGCCCGCCGTCCCCCGGCCGCGCCGCCCGCGCGGCGCGCTGCCGCGGATACGGCCGCACCTGCGGCCGCTGCCCTACTTCCGCCCGCCGGTGCTGCTCGCGCCGGGTGACCGGGCGCATCCGCGGGCCCGCTCCAGCCCGCGGACGCTGGCCGCCGGCCTCGTCCTCGGCGCGATCACGGCCTGCGGCTTCGCCTTCACCGAGAACGCCCTCTACCTGGGCCGCGCCTTCACCGACGACCAGCAGTCCCGGCTGGACTCCATCGGTCTCGGCGAGCCGCCGACCCTGCGCGACTTCGACTCCACCGTGCACACCTTCGTGCTGCGGGCGCTGCTGTCGCCCTTCGCGCACCCGCTGTTCACCGCGCTGACCGGCCTCGGGGTGGCGATCACCCTCACCACCGGGCGGCGCTGGCTCTCCCGGCTCGCCGCCCCGGTGGGCCTGGCCGCGGCGATCGGCCTGCACGGGGTGTGGAACGGCGCCGCGGGTCTGGGCACGGACGGCTTCCTGCTGATCTACGGGCTGGTCATGGTGCCCGCCTTCGCGGCCCTGGTCTGCCTGGCGGTGTGGGCCCGCGCCCGGCGCGCCCGACAACCCGCCCGCCCTCCGCTGCCGGGGTGACCGGGGGCGTGGACGGCACCCCCGCGGGGAACGGATTTCCCTTCCGCGCGTCCGTCACGTAGTGTTGGGTTCACCGACGCGGGGTGGAGCAGCTCGGTAGCTCGCTGGGCTCATAACCCAGAGGTCGCAGGTTCAAATCCTGTCCCCGCTACTCAGTAGCACGAAGGCCCGGCAGATCTTCTGCCGGGCCTTCGTCGTGTCCGGGCGGCGCCCGGGGCGCACGGTCCTGCTCCGAGCCCGCCCAGCCTGGTACCGGCGGTACCCGGAAAATCCATTGCCCTCCTCCGGAGCGCGTGCCTAAGGTGGCCGCACACTGAAAGGAGGTGATCCTGAGTTGAGTACCACCAGGATGCGTGAGGTGGCTGCTCGCTAGAGCCGCCCCTGCCTGTGCAGTGTGCGGGGCCCCAGGGGCCTCCGGCGGCAGGCGCAGACCCAAGCAGTCACCCGGCCCGCGGGCTCACCGGTACATCCCCGGTGCCTCGGCAGCAGGTCCCTCGGGACCGGCGCCGAGGAAGCAGCCCGCGGGCCGTCTGCATGTCCGGGCCCGGTCCGGGCCTCCCGCCCGGGGCCCGCGTCCCGCCGGGTGCGGCGACCTCCCGGAGTGACCGGCCGGTCCGCTACAGTCACTGCGGACCACAGGGGACCGGGGGGCGGGGGTGGCTCGGGTGGAGCTGGAGCGCGGCGGACAGCCGGTGCCGGCGGTGCGGATCGGGCTGGCCGGGGTGGTCGGCGCCGGGCTGGTCGGCCTGGTGCTGTACGCCCTGGCGAGCGAGCACGGGGTGCGGGCGCTCGGCGGCGGCCTGGTGGTCGCGGCGACGTTCGCGGTCGGCGGCGGCCTGCTCGGCTTCCTCTTCGGCATCCCCAAGCTGCTGACCAGCGGGGCCGCGGCCCATCCGGACGACCAGTCCGCGACCTCGACCGCGAGCTACGCCCCCAACACCAATCTGGAGCAGGTCTCCGACTGGCTGACCAAGATCCTGCTCGGTGCCGGACTCACCCAGATCGGCACCCTGCCGCGCCGGCTGAGGGAGCTCGGCGAGGCGCTCGCCCCGGCGGTCGGCGGCGGCCCCGGAGCGGCCGGCTTCGCGGCGGCCCTCTCGGTGTACTTCACCGTCCTCGGCTTCCTCGCCGGCTGGCTGCTGACCCGGCTGCTGCTCGCCCGGGCGCTGTCCGCCGCCGACCGGCAGACCCTCGCCGACTCGGTGAACCAGACGGTGCTGGCCGCCCGGTCGCTGAACTTCAGCTCCCGGCAGGTGCGGGATCTCTTCGAGACCGGCGTCGAGGGCCTGCGGGTGCAGGCGCTCGCCCTGCTGCAAGGCAAGCCCGACCCGGAGAACCTGGACCTCGTCGTCTCGGCGATCGACCGGCACCTGTCGCCCTTCGAACTGCTGCAGGCCCTGCTCGCCGCCAAGGCGATGCTCGGCGGCCCCGAACTCACCGCGGAGCAGCGGGCGGCGCTGCGGGCGGCCGTCGCCTACAAGGTCCGCAACACCCGGAACGTGCCGCCGGACTCGCGGCGGCGGGCGGTC
Source organism: Kitasatospora sp. NPDC093679 (assembly GCF_040683455.1). Lineage (NCBI taxonomy): Bacteria > Bacillati > Actinomycetota > Actinomycetes > Kitasatosporales > Streptomycetaceae > Kitasatospora > Kitasatospora sp. NPDC093679. The sequence goes on along the minus strand of NZ_JBFBDW010000041.1, from coordinate 47,183 downwards.
GCCGACGAGGTGCTGCGGCGGGTGCCCGCCCCGGCGGCCGACGGCGGCGGCAGCCCGGACGGCGGTGGCCGGGACACCGGCACGGCCCGCAGCCCGCAGACCGCCGTGGTGCCGGCGATCCCGCCTCAGGTGCAGGCCCCCGAAGGTCCGGCCGCTCCCTGACGGCGGCGGACGGACCGCAGCCGCAGCGCCCGGCGGTCCTGTCCGGCCGCACGCCGCACGGTGATCTCGCTGGCCACCCCGTGCCGGCCGAGCGCGGCCCGGAGCCCGTCGAGGTGCCGGGAGCGCCTGCCCTCCCCGTCGTGCAGCGGGTGGACGCGGACCTCGCCGGCCGGATCGGTCACCCGGACCGGTTCGAGCAGCGCCGACAGCTGGTCGTCGGGGCCGAACCGGTCCGGGTAGGAGAACAGCAGGTACGAACTGAGGGTAAGGGCGAGGGAGGCGCAGTACTCGTCGAGCGGACGGGACGTCACCAGCACGGCGGCTCCCCCGCGGACGGGCGGTGCACCCGGGCGACGGCCCGGGCACGGTACGGCCTCATCGGACCACGCCCCCGGCGGCCCGCATCCGGGCTGCCGGGGGCGTGGGGGCCGCACCCTGAGGGGCAGTCTGCTCAGCGGCCGCCGAGCAGACCGCGGGCGGCGAGCCGGTTGACCACGGTGAGCCCGCGGACCAGCTGCGGGGTGAGCAGCACCAGCACGATGCCGAGGGCGCAGACGCCCGCGATCTGGGCCGGGGTGGTGACGTAGAGCTCGTGGTGGCGCCCGGCGCCGGTGGTGAAGTCGTACACCCGGTAGCCCGGCCAGTCGGTGTACCGGGCGAAGACCCAGTGGTAGAGCGGGTACAGCGCGACCACCCAGCCGGTCACCAGGAAGGTCACGGTGACGGCGAAGCTCAGCACCGCCCAGGGGAACATCAGCACCTGGTGCAGCACCGCACGCCAGCCCGCGCCGTCGGCGAGCCGGGCGGTGACGGTGCCCCAGAAACCTGTGCGCTTCGGGACGACGGGCGCGGGCGCGACGACCGGCGTGCCGAGCAGGACGCGGGCCCGGTGCCGCTCCAGCGCGCCGAAGCCCCGGGCCTGCACGAGCAGCAGGGCCAGCACCGGCAGGCCGAGTGCGGTGACGAGCAGGCCGAGCCCGGTGCAGAACAGGGCGACGGCGACGACGAAGGCCGCGATCGCGATCGGCAGACCGGTGAGGACGAAGCCGACCTCCCGGTATGTGGCGGCCGCGAACGGCGCCCGTAGGAAGCCGGGCCGGCGCCCGGCGGGCGCGTCACCCGGGTACGGCGCGGCGCCCGGGTACGGCGCGGCGGTCCGGTGCAGCGGTGCGGTGGTCATCTGTGGCCCCTCGGTGTCCGTTCGGACTGACGACTCCACGGTGCCGGAGCGGGGCGCCCGGGGTAATCCGGCCCACCGGCGGCTCAGGGGTGGGGTTCTCCCCACCCCCGTGCTGCGGCGGGCCGCACCCACTCGTCCTCCAGCAGCGAGAACAGCAGCGAGTCCCGCCACGCCCCGCGCACCAGCAGGTCGTGCCGGATCCGGCCCTCCGGCCGGAAACCGGCCCGGGTCAGCACCCGCACCGAGGCGGCGTTCTCCGGGTCGACCCGGGCGGCGAGCCGGTGCAGACCGAGCGTCCCGAAGCCGAACCCGCAGAGCAGCGCGAGGACTTCGCCCGCGTAGCCGTTTCCCCAGGTGTCCCGGCGCAGCACGCAGCCGAGGGAGGCGGCGCGGGTGCCTTCGAGTTCGAGGACGGCCTGGCCGATCGGCGGGGCTCCGCCGTCCCGCTCGGCCGGGGCGACGGCGAGCCGGTAGACGGTGCGCGGGTCCTGCTCGGCCTCGTCGAGTGAGAGCTCGATCTGATCCGCGCACTCCTCCTCGTCGCAGACCTCGTACCCGAGGTGCCGGACGGCCTCCGGGTCGCCGAGGACGGCGTGCAGGGCGAGGACGTCCTCCGGGTCCAGCCGGAATTCGCGGATCGCCAGGCGCGGTCCCACCAGGCGGACCTGGCGGACCGTCCGGACCCGTTCGGCTGTCATGGCCGCCGACCCTACCCCGGCCGGCCCGGCCGCACCCTCGGCCCGCGGCGGGCCCGGGTGCCGCGTGCCGGACCCCGCACCGGCTACGGTACCGGCGTGGACGACGAAGACCTGCAGCTCATCCCCCGTACCCGTGCCGAGTCCCTGCTCGCCTGGGCGGACGCCGAGGCGCTGCCCCCGGTGCCGGAGGAGGCCGCCCGGCAGGTCCTGACCCTGTTGGAACTCGGCGGCGCACCGCTCCACGACGGCTGGCCCGAACTCGGCTCCGCCGTGGTCGAACAACTGCTCCACGAACGGCTCCACCTGTACGTCCAGCCGGAGGGCGACCCGGGTGCGTACGGCGAGACCGTCCGGCTGCTGATCGACCACCAGCGGGCCGCCCGGCGGCTCAACGCCAAGCGGCAGGAACGGCTGCACGCCGAGGCGGAATGGCAGGGCGAGCTGCTCGGGACGCTGCTGCGGCGGCCGCAGCTGCTGACCTGGCCCCGGCTCTACACGCTGCTGCTGCGGGCGGACGGGGTGGACACCGCGGACACCGACGCGGTGCGGGCCTGGCTGGACGGCTTCCGCGCCCTGGAACCCGAGGACCGGGCGGCGGCGTACGCGGCCCTGGTCGACGGCGGCGCACTGGACCCGATGACCGGGGCGGACGCCGCACTCGGCTGGGGCGAGGCGCACCTGCTGTCGATCGGCATGGCGACGGACGGGGCGCGGCGGCTGCTGGAGTACGGGCTGATGCAGCGCAGCTACCGGAACCTGGCGGCGCTGACCGCGCAGGGCGAGCCGATGCCGTACGAGCTGCGGGGGGAGTTCGAGGACTTCGAGCAGGTCGTGGCGGACGTCGCGCTGTGGCTGTGCGGGCAGTGGACCGTCCCGGGACTGCCGGCCCTGCTGCTCACCGAGTACCCCGACCTGGCCCCCGAACCCGGCACCGCCGAACTGGAGGCCTACGCGGCAGCCCGCCAGGAAGGCCACGAGGAGTAGGCGAAGCAGGGGCAGCGCCCCAGGGGCGCGTGGGGGGACTTCTCAGGGCTGGACGCCGTGGGAGCGGAGCCAGCCGAGAGGGTCGACGGGGGCACCGCCGGCGGGGCGGACCTCGAGGTGGAGGCGGGGGGTGGTGACGCTGCCGGTGGCGCCGACCGTGCCGAGGACGGTGCCGCGCTCGACCGGGCCGTCGGTGACCGCGAGCCGGTTGAGGTGGCAGTACCAGACCTCGGTGCCGTCGGGCAGGGTCTCGACGATCCGGTAGCCGTAGGAGCCGGCCCAGCCGGCCGAGGTGACGGTGCCGCTGCCGACGGCGGTGACCGGGGTGCCGGTGGCGGCCTGGAAGTCGAGGCCGGTGTGCAGGTGGGCCCAGTGGCCGCTGGGGCCGTACTGGGCGCCGAGGGTGTAGCCGCTGGTCGGCAGGGCGAGGGCGGTGGCCTCGACGGCGGCCTGGGCGGCGCGGCGGGCCTCGGCCTCCTGCGCGGCGGCGAGGCGGGCGGCCTCGTCGGCGGCGGTGCGGTGGTCGGCCTGCTGCTGGATGCGGGCGAAGAGGGCGAGGCCCGGGTCGGCGGAGTCGGCGGCCTGGTCGGGCGCGCTCACGGCGGGTTCGGCCGCGGCGGCCGGGCCGGCGGCGGCCGCTGTCATGCCGGCGGCGCCGAGGGTGGCGGCCACGGTGGCGGTGACGCCCAGCAGCGGGCTGCCGCCCCTGGTCTGCCGGGGCATCCGGTGGCGGGCCTGGTCGGCCTGCTCCCAGGGGTGGTCGAGGAGCCGGGTGGCTGCGGCGGCGGAGTCCGCCGAGTGCGTCGACGCCACGGGGGCGCACTCCTTTCCTTCCCTCGCCGACCGGGTTAGCTGACGGGTTCGGAGCAGGAAGGTCTCCTACGGCTGGGCCACCGGCCCGGCCGATTCACCCCAAGGAAGGTGGTTCCCCGGCTCCCGTGACCACCGGCGAAGGCAGCCGCGGGATTGAGCGACACGCGCACGGTGCCGTGTCGGTACGGCGTTGCCGACCGCGCTGCGTTATCAAACGTTAATGCTAGGCACGCCTTGATTCCAAGCGTCTGCGACGGTGGATTCGTAAGGGCTACGCGCAGGATGGGCGATTTGCCATAGATTGTGAATCGGCCCCTGACGGAGGGTGATCACCCCCCTCGGGGTGAGTATCCGTACTCATGCGGGCCGGTGCCCGCTCCGGGACCCTGCAAGGCATGAGCGCACCGATGCAGTCCCGCACCACGGCCGCCTACTACGTGCAGGCCGTCCTGTCCTTCGCCCTCGCCACGGCCGCCCTGGCGATCGGGATCGCCCGCCTCCCGGTGGACGCCTGGATGCGCGCCTTCCTGGCGGTCGCCCTGCTGTACGTGATCACGTCCTCGTTCACGCTGGCCAAGGTGGTCCGCGACCGCCAGGACGCCGGGGAGCTGGTGTCCCGGGTGGACCAGGCCAGGCTGGACAAGCTGCTGGCCGAGCACGACCCGTTCCGGGCCGACAACCTCTGAGCCCCCGCGGGCCCGGCCCGCGGCGGTCAGCCGGCGGAGGCGGCCCGGGCCTGCTTGGCGGCGAAGGTCTCGCCGCCGGCCGCCCAGTTCTCGGCCGGGATCTCCTCGACGACGACCCAGACCTTCTCCGGGTCCATGTCGGTCGCCCGGGCGTAGGCGGCGGTGAGTTCGCGGGCGATCTCGGCGCGCTGCTCCTCGGTGCGGCCGGCCAGCTGCTTGACGGTGATGAGGGGCATGACGTCTCCGGTCTCTCGGTCTCTCGGCCTCTCGGCCTCTCGGCCTCTCGGTCCCGCGGCCCCGCGGCCCCGCGGCCCCGCCGAAAGCTACCGCAGCCGGCACGCGCCGCCGCGCCGCCCTTGACGGCTAAGGCTATTAGCCGTAGCTTTATGGCTACGGGCAATCAGCCGCGTCAGCGAGGCCAAGGAGGCCGGCCGTGAACGACACCCAGCACGCCCCGCAGACCCGCCACCTGGACGTCCCCGGCGGCCGCCTGGCGTACGACGACACCGAGCAGGGCACCGGCACCCCCGTCGTCCTGCTGCCCGGGATGCTCGACCTGCGGTCGGCCTACCGGCACCTGCACCCGCTGCTCACCGCCGCCGGACACCGGGTGGTCACCATGGACCTGCGCGGCATGGGCGAGTCCTCGACCGCGTGGGACGACTACTCGCCGACCGCGATCGCCGGCGACGTCCGCGCCCTGCTCGACCACCTGGGCATCGACCGCGCCGTCCTGGTGGGCAGCTCGTACACCGGCGCCACCGTCGTCCGGGTCGCCGCGGACGCACCGGAGCGGGTCGCCGGGATCGTCCTGGTCGACGCCTTCTTCGAGAACTTCCCGCCGAACCTGCTGCAGAAGGCCGTGGTCGGCCTGCTCGGCCCGGCCGTCACCTGGTTCCCCGGGCTGTGGGGCGCCGCGCAGAAGTTCTACTTCCCGACCGCGCGGCCCACGGACTTCGACGCCCAGCGGGCCCGGCTGGTCGCCGCGCTGAAGCAGCCGGGACGCCGCCGGGCGGTCCGCGGCTACGTCCGCGGCGACTCCGCGCCGACCGGCTGGGGCGCGGACGTGCGGTGCCCGGCGCTGGTCGTCATGGGCAGCCGGGACCCGGACTTCCCCGACCCGGCGGCGCTCGCCGAGCGGCAGGCCTCGGCGCTGCGCGGGCGTATGGTGATCATCGAGGGCGGCGGCCACTACCCGATGGCCGGGTACCCGCAGGCCACCGCCGACGCCCTGCTGCCCTTCCTGGCCGAAGTGAACGAGGTCGCCTGATGCCCCGGGCCGGACTGACCCCCGCCGCCGTCGTCGACCGCGCGCTGGAACTCGTCGACGAGCAGGGCCCGGAGACCCTCACCCTGGCCGCGGTCGCCGGCCGGGCCGGGGTGGCCACCCCCTCGCTCTACAAGCACGTCACCGGCGGCCTCGCCGAACTGCGCCGGCTGATCGCCGTCCGGGTCACCGACGAGCTGACCGAACGGCTGTCCCGGGCGGTGCTCGGCCGCGGCGGCGACGAGGCGCTCGCGGCGCTGATCGACGCCTACGTCGACTACGCGGTGCAGTACCCGTCGCGCTACGCGGCCCTGCCGCAGGCGCCGCAGGACGACCCGGCGTCGACCGCGGCGGCCGGCCGGCTGGTCGAGGTGATCCTGGCGGTGCTGCGCGGGTACGGGCTGGCCGGCTCCGAGCTGATCCACGCCACCCGGACGGTCCGTGCCGCGGCGCACGGCTTCGCCTCGCTGAGCACCGCCGGCGGGTTCCGGCTGGCCGAGGACGTCGCGACCACCCGGCAGCGGCTCACCGGGGTGCTGGTCGCGGGCCTGCGCGACTGGCCGCGCTGAACCGCCCGTGACCCGGCGGCGTCCCGCGCGTTGTGCAGGGCATGAAGAAGCGCAGCATGCTCGCCTTTGCCTCGCTCGCCGTCGGCGTCGTCGCCTCGCTGACCGCCCCGAGCGCCCACGCCGACGGGCCGCAGCACCGCACCGGTGACGCCAGGACGGTCACCGGCACCGAGCTCCCGGACACCGCCGCCGCCGAGCAGGCCGCCGAGGACGCCGACCTCGCCTGAGCCCGGGCGGCCCGCCGCCGCCCACCCCCGCTCCCCACGGGCCCGCGCCGACCGGCGCGGGCCTCCGTGCTGTCCGGGGCGGTGCACCGGGCCGGGCGGGCGGTGTGCCGGGCCGGGCGGGCGGTGTGCCGGGCCGGGCGGGCGGTGTGCCGGGCCGGGCGGGCGGTGTGCCGGGCCGGGCGGGCGGTGTGCCGGGCGGCACAGCCCCGACCGGGTTGACGCGGGGCGGGTCGGCGGCGGATGGTTCTGGGGCACTCCGCCCCCGCACCAGGACCGCGCCATGGACACCCTCACCGACCGCCTCCGCAGCAACCTCGACGGCCAGCCGATGCTGGCGACCCTGGGGGTGGAGATCGTCGAGCTGGCCCGCGGCCGGGTGGTCCTCGACCTGCCCGTGCGGCCCGCGGTGACCCAGCAGAACGGCTTCGTGCACGCCGGCGCCATCTCCACGCTCGCCGACGCGGCGGCCGGGGCGGCCGCGCTCTCCCTGATGCCCGAGGGCAAGGACGTGCTCAGCGTGGAGTTCAAGCTCAACCTGCTCAGCCCCGGGGTGGGCGAGCGGCTGCGGGCCACCGGCACGGTCGTCCGCAGCGGACGGACCGTCACCGTGGTCGGTGCCGAGGTCCGTTCGATCACCGGCGGCGTCCCCGGCAAGGAGGTCGCGCTGCTCCAGGGCACGATGATCGCCGTGGAGCACGCCCCGTGACCGCGGCCGGCCCGCGACGGCAGGGCATCGTCACCGAATCGGGACACCGGACGCCGCCCGGCGGGGTAGGTCTGGAAGTGGACGGCCCGCACCGGCCCCGGTCCGGCGGCACCCGGCAGGAACACGGAGGACGTGGAGAGATGACCAAGACGGCTCGCAGCACCGCGCCCGCCACCCGGCTCATCCCCGGCCAGCGCCCGCCGGCCGAGTCGCCGTTCGTCCCGCCGGCGGCCGGTCCCGGCACCGGTCCGGTCTCCGCGCTGCGCCGTGCGTTCGCGGTGGCCCGCGGGCTGCGCACGCTGCGTCCCGTCCCGGCACGGGCCCAGGAGTCCTACGGCGAGGTCGACGGCCAGTGAGGATCGACGCGTCGGCGTGCGGCATTCCGCTTGATTGACGCGTTCAGATCACCGTTCTGGCGATCTGTTCACACATACGTAGGATCATCATCCTAGAATTCGCCGCGTGACGATGTCTCAGTGGTGCGCAGCGGCAGCCGTTGTCCTCGCCGTCCCCGCGGTCCTGACCGCCGCGAGGTACCGGGCCGTCACCCGCACCCTGCGCCGCCGGCTCGACGAGCAGCAGCACGAACTCGACTCCCTGCGCGGCCGGTTGGCCGGTGAGCTGGCCCGACGCAGCGCCGAGAGCGCGGCCGTCCAGCGCGAGCAGGAGCTGACCGCCGGCACCCAGCGCGCCTTCCTCAGCGTCGCCCGCCGGATCCTGGTGATGGCCCACGACCAGCAGGCCGGGCTGGACGAGATGGAGCGCAACCACGACGACCCGGTGCTGCTGGAGGGGCTGCTCAAGGCCGACCACGCCGCCGCCCAACAGGCCCGGCTCGCCCAGACGCTGGCGGTGCTGTGCGGGGCCCGGGCCGGCCGGCACTGGCCCGAGCCGGTCGCGCTGGAGGACGTCGTCCGCGGTGCGCAGTCGCGCATCCTGCCGTTTCAGCGGGTCGTCGTCCGCAGCCGGTTGGAGACCGCGGTGGTGGGCGCCGCCGCGGAGGCGCTGATCCACGCGGTCGCCGAGCTGCTGGACAACGCCACCCGCTACTCGCCGCCCAGCACGCAGGTGTTCGTCACGCTGATGCCGGTGCACAACGGCGCCGTGATCGAGATCGACGACGCCGGTGTCGGCATGCCCGAGGGCGCGGTGGAGAAGGCCGCCGCGGCGTTGGCCGGCGGCGGCGGGCTGGAGGTGTCCCGGCTCGGCGAGGTGCCGCAGCTGGGCCTCGCCGCGGTCGGCCGGCTGGCCGAGCAGTACGGGTTCCGGGTCACGCTCAGCTCCGCGCCCTCGCCGTACGGCGGTGTGCGGGTGGTCCTGCTGCTGCCGAACGCGCTGCTCACCGAGCCGCTGCCGCACGCTCCGGCCGTCCCGTCCGCCGCGCCCGTCCCGTCCGCCGTCCCCTCGGCCCCGGCGGCGCCGCTGTCGCCCGCGGCCCCCGCCGCGGCACCGGCCGCCGCGGCACCGCAGGCCGCGCCCGCGGAGGGCGCGCTCCCGCGCCGCACCAACCGCCGCCGGGCCGCCCCCGCGCCCGGACGGCACGCCACCGAGCAGCCCGCCGCCGCGGTGCCGCAGCGTTCCGCCCGGGAGGCGCAGGCCTTCATGGCGCTCTTCCAGGCCGGCACCGCCAGCGGCCGGTCGGCCACCGGCCGCACCGCCCAGGACCAGCAGCACCAGCAGGACCAGCAGGACCAGCAGCACGGCACTCCGGCCGAGCCCGCCCCCGGGCCGGCCGGGACGCTTCCCGCCTCCCCCCAACACCCCCTGCGCGCAGGAGAGTTCTATGACCACCAATCCTGATCTCGGCTGGCTTCTCGCGGACATCGTCGCCGTGCCGGAGGTGCGGCACGCCGTCGTCGTCTCCAACGACGGGCTGGAGATCGGCCGCAGTGCCAAGATCGGCCGCGACGACGCCGAACGGCTCGCCGCCGCCTGCTCCGGGCTGCAGTCGCTCGCCCGCGGCGTGGCGCAGGGCTTCGGCGGACCGGGCAGTGCGACCCGGCAGATCGTCGTCGAGTACGGCGGCGGCTACCTGTTCATCGTCGCCGCCGGGGCCGGCGCGCATCTCGCGGTGGTGACCGGCGAGGCGGTCGACGCCGGGCTGGTGGCCTATCAGATGCAGGTGCTGGTCGAGCGGATCGGCACCCACCTGACCAGTCCGCCCCGGATCGAGCAGGCGGCCGGGGACGCGCGGTGAGCGGCCCGGTCCGGCCGTACGTGATCACGGGCGGCCGGAGCCGGCCCAGCCGGAACGTCCTGGCACTGGAGAGCCTGGTCTCCACCGTGCCCGGGGCGGACCTCGGCGAGGCCGAGCTCAACCGGGAACACCAGCGCATCCTGGCGCTCTGCGGGCGGTTGCTCGCGATCGCCGAGATCGCCGCCCACCTGCACCTGCCGCTCAGCGTGGTGAAGGTGCTGGTCGGTGATCTCTGGGACCTCGGCGCCGTCCAGGTCCTGCCCCCGGCCACCGCCGTCCACCGGTCGCCGGACGTCCCGCAGGCCGACCGCCTGCCCACGTCGCTCCTCGAGGAGGTACTCGTTGGCCTCCGCCAACTCCGCTGAGCCGTCCTATCTGCCCTCCACCGTGCAGGGCGCCGTCAAGGTCCTCGTCACCGGGCCCTTCGGCGTCGGCAAGACCACCCTCGTCGGGTCGCTCAGCGAGATCGCGCCGCTGCGCACCGAGGAGACCATGACCGCGGCCGGCGTCGGCATCGACGACCTCACCGGCCGGACGGGCAAGACCACCACCACCGTCGCCCTCGACTTCGGCCGGATCACCCTCAACCCGCAGCTCGCGCTCTACCTCTTCGGCACCCCGGGCCAGCAGCGCTTCTGGCCGCTGTGGGAGGACCTCTCGCGCGGTGCGCTCGGCGCGATCGCCCTGGTGGACACCCGCCGGATCGGCGAGAGCTTCGACGTGCTCGGCCAACTGGAGGAGCAGGGCATCCCGTTCGCGGTGGCGGTCAACGTCTTCCCGGACACCGTGCGCCACTCCGAGCAGGAGCTGCGCGACGCGCTCGACCTGCTGCCCGACGTGCCGATCCTGCACTGCGACGCCCGCGACCGGCAGGCCGCCTACGACGTGCTGATCGACTTCGTCGCCCATCTGCACGCCACCGCCGTACTGGAGCTCCAGCCATGACCAGCCCCCTGCCGGAGACCGGCCCGGTGCCGCCGCCCGGCTGCCCGATGCACCGGGCCGGCGGCGGCCGCCCCGCGCCGCTGTACGGCCCGGCGGTCTCCGACGACCCGCACGGCCTGTACGCCCGGCTCCGCGAGCAGTACGGGCCGGTCGCCCCGATCGAGCTGGAGCCGGGCGTCGAGGCCTGGCTCGTCCTCGGCTACCCCGAGCTGCTCGAACTCACCCGCAACGAGGCGCTGTTCTCCAAGGACTCGCGGCGCTGGCGGGTCGCCCGGGAGGGCCGGCTGGCCGCCGACTCCCGGCTGCTGCCGATGACCGCCTGGCGGCCCACCCTGCTCAACCTGGACGGCGCCGAGCACCAGCGGCTCCGTTCGGCCGTCGCCGACACGCTGTCGAGGATCGACCACCGGCAGCTGCGCACCACCACCGAGGCGGCGGCCAACGCGCTGATCGACGGCTGGGGCCCGGACGGCACCGCCGACCTGATCGCCCAGTACGCCCGACGGCTTCCGCTGCTGGTCTTCACCCAGCTGCTCGGCCTGCCCGCCGAGGCCGGCCCCCACCTGATCGAGCTGATCAGCCACTTCGTGGACAGCAGTGAGAAGTCGGTGCGGGCCAACGCCGAGTTCCAGGCGATCCTGGTCGACCTGGTGCGGCGCCGCCGCGAGCAGCCCGGCGCCGACCTCACCTCCTGGCTGCTGGCGCACCAGGCGGGCCTGACCGACGAGGAGGCGGTGCACCACCTGGTGGTGATCCTCGTCGCGGGCAACGAGACGACCATCAACTGGACGGGCAACGCGCTGCGGCTGCTGCTGACCGACCGCCGCTTCCGCTCCACGCTGACCGGCGGGCGCCTCAGCGTCTCGGACGCCCTGGACGAGGTGCTCTGGCGGGACCCGCCGACGCAGAACTTCCCCGGCCGGTGGGCGACCGGCGACACCGTGCTCGGCGGCCAGTACATCAGCGCCGGCGACATGCTGGTGCTCGGCCTCGCCGGGGCGAACGCGGACCCCGCGGTGCACGGCCCGGACGGCATCGGCGGCAACCGGGCGCACCTCGCCTGGGGTGCCGGCCGGCACGTCTGCCCGGCCCAGCACCCGGCCCGGCTGATCGTCGAGACCGCCGTCGAGACCCTGCTGCACCGGCTGCCCGACCTGCAGCTCGCGGTACCGGCGGCCGAGTTGAAGTGGCGGCCGTCGCCCTGGTCGCGCGCCCTGGTCGACCTGCCGGTGCTGTACAGCGCGTTCTCCCCGCCCCGCCCCGCCGCGTCCGAAAGGCCGACATGGACACCGCCGACCGTCCCGCCCCCGTCAGACTCGACCCCTTTGGACGCGACCAGCACACCGAGAACGCCCGGCTCCGGGAGGCCGGGCCGGCGGTCCTGGTGGAACTCCCTGGCGGGGTGGTGGTCTGGGCGATAACCCACCACGACACCCTGCAGGAGCTGCTCGCTGACCCGCGGGTCGGCAAGAACGCGCAGCTGTGGACGACCTTCCGCGAGGGCCGGCTGCCCGAGGGCTGGCCGCTGCTGAACTTCGTCACGGTGCCCGGCATGGTCACCGCGGACGGCGCCGACCACCGCCGGCTGCGCGGCCTGGTCACCCAGGCGTTCACCCCGCGCCGGATCGCCGAGCTGGCGCCCGCGGTCGAGGCCCGTGCCGAGCGGCTGCTCGACGGACTGGCCGGCCTGGAGGGCGAGTTCGACCTTCGGGAGCACTTCGCCTACCCGCTGCCGATGCAGGTCATCGGTGAACTCCTCGGCCTGGACGTGACGCAGCAGGACGAGCTGCACGAGCTGTCCGACACCCTGGTGTCCAGCTCGGCGACCCCGCAGGCCGCGATCGCCGCCCAGCAGGGCCTGTTCGCGCTGCTCGGCTCGGTGATCGCCGCCAAGCGGGAGAAGCCGGGCGACGACCTCACCACCGACCTCATCGCCGCCCGCGAGGAGGGCGACCGGCTCTCCGAGCAGGAGCTGGTGGGCACCCTGCTGCTGATGCTGGTCGCGGGGCACGAGACCACGCTGAACCTGATCACCAACGCGGTGCGGGCGCTGCTGGCCCACCCGGACCAGCTGCGGCTGGTGCTGGACGGGAAGGCCACCTGGTCGGCGGTGGTCGAGGAGACGTTGCGGTACGACTCGCCGGTCGGCCAGTTCCCGCTGCGCTACGCGGCCGAGGACATCGAGGTCGGCGGGGTGCTGATCCGCCGCGGCGAGGCGCTGCTGGCCTCGTACGCGGCCGCCGGGCGGGACTCGGGGCACCACCCGGAGGCGGACCGGTTCGACGTCACCCGGGCGCCGTCCCGGCACCTGTCCTTCGGGCACGGGCCGCACTTCTGCCTGGGCGCCGGGCTGGCCCGGCTGGAGGCGGAGACTGCCCTGCGCGGGCTGTTCGGCCGCTACCCGACCCTGGTGGCGGCGGACGGACCGGCCCCCGAGCCGATCGCCTCGTTCGTCTCCAACAGCGTGCGGAAGCTGCCGGTACGGATCGGCTGACGCTCGGACGGTCGATTCAGGGGCGCGTGGGGGGAGGTGCCCCCACGCGCCCCTGTGTGGCATCCCGTACGCCCCTTGGAGGCCGCCCTAGGCCGGGGTGATGCGGCCGTGGACGAGGCGCACCAGGGCGGCGTGCACGTCGTCGAGGCTGCGGTCGGGCTGGAAGGCCAGCCAGTCGAGGGCGACCACCAGCACCATGCCGAACAGCGCCGAGGCGATCAGCTGGGTGTCCAGGTCGTCCGAGAGCAGGCCCTCGCCGACGGCCTCGTCGAGCACCGCGGCGACCACGGCGACGGCGCTGTCGCGCATCATCCGCAGCGACTCGTGCCAGGCCCGGTTGGTGCGCCAGGTCTCGGCGACGAACAGCTGCGCGAAGGACGGGTAGGCGGCGATGAAGACCAGGCCGGCCCGGATCATCGCGTCGAGGCCCTCCATCGGCGGTCTGCCCTCGGCGGCCTCCCGCAGCGAGTCGGTGAGCAGCCCGGTGCCGTGCTTGAGCAGGCCCTCGAACAGCTCGGTCTTGCTGGCGAAGTTGTAGTAGACGGTGCCCTTGGCCACCTGGGCGCGTTCGGCGATCTCGTCGACGGTGGTGGCGGAGAAGCCCTTCTCGGCGATGAGGGTGACGGCGGCCTCGTACAGCTTCTGCCGGGTCGCGCTGCGGCGTTGGCTCATGGGTGCTTCCGGAGGGTGGGGGACGCCGGCGCCGACGGGCGCCGGGTGGGTGGGGAACGAAGAATGCCGGGCGCGCGGATCGTACCGCGCGCCCGGCAGGGTCCTGCGGAGTGTCAGAGCGACAGCTCCGGGTGCAGCCGGGAGAGCGTCCAGACCTGGCGGCGGCGGGCGGTCAGCACGGTGAGCGCGAGCGCGCCGGCCCAGAAGGCGGCGAGCACGGCGCTGCCCGTCCACACGACGGTGAGGTCGCCGCCGCTGATCAGCCTGCGCAGTCCGGCGACCACGTAGGTCATCGGCAGGAAGGGGTGGATCGCGTTGAAGAAGCCGGGGCTGGACTCGACCGGGTAGGTGCCGCCGGCCGAGGTGAGCTGCAGCATCAGCAGGGCGAGGGCGAGCAGCCGGCCGGCCGGGCCGAACCGGGCGTTGATCCACTGCATCAGGGCGGTGAAGCAGAGCACGGTGAGCGCGAGGTAGCCGAGCAGGCCGGCCGTCCGCTCGGGCTGTAGGCCGAGGCCCCAGTGCAGCACGCCGATCAGCGCGGCGGCCTGGGCGAGGCCCATCGCGGCGGCGGGCAGCCAGCCGGCCAGTGCCACCCGCCAGGAGGGGGCGTTGCCGGCGAGGGCGCGCGGGCCGAGCGGGCGCATCAGCATGTAGGTCACCATCGCGCCGACCCACAGCGCGAGCGGCACGAAGTACGGGGCGAAGCCGGTGCCGTAGTTGGGCGCCTTGTTGAGCTCCTGGCGGGCGAGGGCGACGGGGTCGCTCATCGCGGCGGTGCGGGCGGCGCGCTGGCCGTCGGTGTAGTCGGGGATCTTCGCGGCGCCGTCCTGCAGCCCGGTGGCGAGCTTGCCGGAACCGTCGGCGAGGGTGCCGAGGCCGTCGTCGAGGCGGGCGGCGCCGTCGGCGAGCCGGCCGGTGGCGGAGTCGAGGGCGGTCATGCCGGTGGAGAGCCGGTAGATGCCGCCGGAGAGGCGGTGGGCGCCGTCGTCGAGGCGGCCGAGGCCGCTGTCGAGGCCGCGGATGCCGGTGAGGGCGGCGGCGGTGCCCTGCTTGATCCTGGCGGCGCCGTCGGCGACCTGGCGGGCGCCGTCGTCGAGGCGGTGCAGGTCGGCGACCTTGGCGTCGAACTTCGCGGCGAGGTCGGGGTCGGCGAGCTTCCGGGCGGCCGTCTGCACGTCGTCGGCGAGGGCCGCGACCTCGTCCAGCTTGGGCGTCGCCCGGTGGATCAGGGCGTCGGTGTCCTCGGCGGCGGTGACCAGGCGGTGGCCGATCTTCGAGAGCTCGGCGTCCTCCCGGCAGTCGCCGGCGTCGTGGCCCGGGGCGGGCGTGCCGCCGGGGCAGTTCCGGGCGTACCTGGCGTCGATCTCGCCGGACACCTTGCGGGCGTCGGCGAGGACGGCCGCGGAGCGGGCAGGCAGGTCCTTCAGGTCGGTGGAGAGCTTCGCGGCGGCTTCGGCGGTGAGCCGGGCGGCGGTGCGGATCTGCTCCGGGTACGTGTGCAGCACCGGGGAGATCTTGCGGGCCAGCGGGTCGACCTCGTCGGTGAGCTGCTGGGTGCCGTCGGCGACCTGCCGGGCGCCGGTGGTCAGCTCGGCCAGGCTGTCGTCGATCCGGGCGATGCCGTCGTCGAGGCTGCTGCTGCCCTGCTTGGCCTTGTCCAGGCCGTTGGCGAGGTCGGCGGCGCCGGTGCGGGCGGTGCGGCCGCCGGCGGCGAGCTGCTCGGTGCCGTCCTTGGCGCGGGCGGTGCCGTCGGCGAGCTTCGCCGAGCCGTCGTGAGCCCGGTTGGCGCCGTCGGCGAGCTGGTGGGCGCCGGTGGCGGCCTGCGCGGTGCGGTCGTGCAGGTCGGAGAAGCCGAGGAAGATCTTGTCGTAGAACCCGGCGGAGGCCTTGGCGCTGGCGGCGGCCCGGACTTCCCCGAACACCGTCTTGGAGATCGATCCGACGACGTAGTTGTTGGAGTCGTTGGTGCGCACCTGGAGGGTGCCGCGCTCCGGGTGGTCGCCGTTGCTGCTGGCGATGCCTGCGCTGAAGCCGGCGGGGACGGTGAGGGTCAGGTAGTAGCGGCCGGTGGCCAGGCCCTTCTCCGCGTCGGCTGCGGTGGTCTCCTGCCAGTCGAAGGTGCGGCTCTGCCGGAGCCTGGCGGTCAGGTCGTGTCCGGCGTCGACCCGGTTGCCCTCGACGGTGACGGCGCGGTCCTCGTTGACGAGGGCGACCGGCAGCTTGTCGAGGCGGCCGTACGGGTCCCAGAACGACCAGAGGTAGAGCGCGCCGTAGAGCAGCGGGAGCAGCAGCAGGGCGGCCATCGCGGCGCGGGGCAGCCGGCCGCGGGAGAAGCGGCCGAACTCCAGGCGGGCCAGGCTAAGCGCGCGCATCGGCGGCCTCCTCCTCGGGTGCCGCGGCGGTCCCCGCGGGATCGTCGGTGCGGGTGGTGCGCGCGATCAGGTCGGCGAGGCCGGCGGCGCGTCCGGCGTCGGCGGTGGTGGCCAGCACGGTGGTGCCGCGGTCGGCGACGTCGCGGAGCAGCTGCCAGGCGGCGCGGCGGGCGGTGTCGTCGAGGCGGTCGTCGATGTCGTCGACGCAGAGCAGCCGGGGCCCGCCGATCAGGGCGAGCGCGGTCGAGAGCCGCAGGCGGTCGAGCGCGCCGAGCTCCCGGGCGGGGGTGCGCAGCCCTTCGGGGAGGGTCGCGGGGTCGAGGCCTGCGGCTGCGAGCGCGTCGGCGGCCCGCCGGTCGGTGCCGCGGCGCACCAGGGGGGCGAACGGGCGTCCGTGCAGGTGGAGCTGTTCGCGCAGGTGGGCGGCGACGCTGAGCGCCGGGTCGGGCTCGTTGACGCCGGGGACGGGGCCGAGGGCGGCGATCCGGCGGACCTTGGCGGCGTGCCGGGGCAGTTCGAGGCCGTCGACGGCGGCGCTGCCGCCGGTGGGGCGCATCCGTCCGGCGAGGGTCAGCAGCAGGGAGGTGCGGCCGGTGCCGGCCTCGCCCTCCAGCGCGACCAGGGCGCCGGGTGGCGCCTCGAATCCGACGTCCCGGTAGACCCAGCCCCGTGCTCCGCGCAGTGACAACGCCTCGGCGCGGACGGCGGCCCCGGTGGTGTTCCGGTCGGCCATGGCGCCCCTCCCCCGTTTTTGAACTGACCAGTCAGTTCAAATATAGGGGCACCGCGGGCCCGGTCCCCACCGGACCGGACCCGACGGACTGTGAGATGGCTTACGGCCGGCCCGGATCGGCGGCCGGACACCTCCGGGACGGGCCCTCAGGCCTGCTTCGGGGCCGGGCTCAGCCGGGAGGTGATGGCGATCCGGTTCCACGAGTTGATCGCGATGATCAGGGCGATCAGCTGTGCCAGCTCCTGCTGGTCGAAGTGCTTGGCGGCCTCGTCGTAGACGGCGTCCGGCACGTGCCCCTGGGTGACCAGGGTGACGGCCTCGGTGAGGGCGAGGGCGGCGCGCTCGCGGGCGGTGTACCAGGGGGCCTCGCGCCAGGCCGGCAGGGTGGCGAGCCGGTGCTCCTGCTCGCCGCCCTTGCGGGCGTCGGTGGTGTGCATGTCCAGGCAGAACGCGCAGCCGTTGATCGCCGAGGCGTGGATCTTGACCAGCTCGGCCAGCGCGGGCTCGATCCCGGCCCGGGCGGCGCGGTCCAGGTCGATCATGGCGCGGTAGAAGCCGGCGGCCTGCTCGGGCAGGGAGATCCGCTGGACGGGGGCGGGGACGTAGGCAGTCTCGTCGGTGGTCATGGGTCCCACGCTAGGAGCGAAGTGGCCCGCGGGTGTGGTTCATTGGCGGCATGGAATCCTGGGCCACTTTCGGCGGCGACCTGCACCTCGACCTGACCGCGGGGCGCTCCCGGGGCCTGGGCCTGCGGGCCGCCCTGGAGGACGCGCTGCGCGAGGCCGTCCGCACCGGGCGGCTGCCCCGGGGCACCCGGCTGCCGTCCTCCCGGGAGCTCTCCCGGGACCTCGGCATCGCCCGGAACACCGTGGCGGAGGCGTACGCCCAGCTCTCGGCCGAGGGCTGGCTGGCCTCCCGGCAGGGCTCGGGCACGGTGGTGGCGGACCGCGGCACCCCGTCCGTGCCGGCCCCCGCCTCACCGGCGCCGCGCACCCCGGCCGTCCGGCACGACCTGATGCCGGGCCGTCCGGACGTCTCGCGCTTCCCGCGCTCCGCCTGGCTGGCGGCCGCCCGGCGGGCCCTGGCCACCGCCCCGCACGAGGCCTTCGGGTACACCGACCCGCGCGGCCGGATCGAGCTGCGGCGCGCCCTGGCCGGCTACCTCGCCCGGGTCCGCGGCGTGCGGACCGACCCGGAGCGGCTGCTCGTCTGCGCCGGCTACACCCAGGGTCTCGGCCTGCTCTGCGAGGTGCTGCGCGAGCAGGGGGTGGGCACCGTCGCGGTCGAGGAGTACGGGCTGCCGCCGCAGCTGGAGGTGCTGTCCGCCAAGGGCCTGGCCACCGCGGCCCTGCCGCTGGACGCCGGCGGCGCCCGGACCGACCTGCTGGCCGGCACCGGCGCCGGGGCGGCGGTGCTCACCCCGGCGCACCAGTTCCCCACCGGGGTGCCGCTGCGGGCCGCCCGGCGGGCGGCCGCCGTCGCCTGGGCGCGGGAGAGCGGCGGGCTGGTGGTGGAGGACGACTACGACGGGGAGTTCCGCTACGACCGCCAGCCGGTCGGCGCGATGCAGGCGCTGGACCCGGAACGGGTGGTGCACGCGGGCACGGTGAGCAAGAGCCTGGCGCCGGGCCTGCGGATCGGCTGGCTGGCGCTGCCGGCCGCGCTGGTCGGCCCGGTGGCCCGCCGCAAGGAGCTGGCGGACGGCCAGTCCGGGGTGATGGACCAGCTGACCCTGGCCGAGCTGATCGCCTCCGGCGCCTACGACCGGCACGTGCGGCGCAGCCGGCTGCAGTACCGGCGGCGGCGCGACCGGCTGGTGGCGGTGCTGGCGGAGCGGGCGCCGGAGGTCCGGGTCACCGGCATCGCGGCCGGGCTGCACGCGGTGCTGGAGCTGCCGCCCGGCTCGCTGGACGAGGAGGAGCTGCGCCGGCAGGCCGCCTGGCTGGGCCTCTCGCTGAACACCCTGGGCTGGTGCCGGACCCCGTCCGCGGGCCCGGAGCCGGAGCGCCCGCCGGCCCTGGTGATCGGCTACGGTACCCCGTCGGACCGGGCCTTCGAGCCCGCCCTGGACGCGCTCTGCACCCTGATCCGGCTCTCGGCTCCCGGGCCGTGAGGCGCCGTCAGCCGTTCTTCCGGGAGCCGATCTCGAAGAGCAGGATGACGAAGCCGGCGAAGACGTGCGTGGCGACCATGTAGATCGAGGCGCGGATCAGCACCCGGCGGTCGGTGCGCCGCCCGGCGTCGGTGGTGGTGGGCTTGCTCATGTCCGTCCTCCTGGGGTGTCGGGCCGGTCGAACGCCGGTCAGATCCGGGGTGCGTCGCCGAGGCACAGGTCGCCGCCGGGGCTCTGCAGCAGGGTGTGCAGGAACAGCAGCTCGACCCCGCCGGGCGTGTCGGCGGCGATGCAGTGCGGGGTGAGCGAGTCGAAGTGCGCCGAGTCGCCCTCGTCGAGGTGGTGGACGTTCTCGCCGAGGGTGAGCCGCAGCCGCCCGCGCAGCACGTAGAGCCACTCCTCGCCGGGGTGCACCCGGACGACGGCGTCCTGCACGCTCGGCGGCACCTGGACGCGCAGTGCCTGCAGGGCGCGGCCGGGCGCGCCGGCCCGCCGGTAGCCCCAGCCGCCGGCCAGCCCGGGCTCGATGGCGCCGCCGCGGACCACCGGGTCGGGCTCTCCGGGCTGCTCGCCGAGCAGCCCGGAGACGGTGGTGCCGTAGGCACGGGCGAGACCGAGCAGCACGGGCAGCGAGGGCTGCCGCCGCCCGGTCTCCAACCGCGACAGATAGGCTGGGGAGAGGCCGACCCGGGCGGCAGCGCCCTCCAGGGTCAGCCGCCCGGCCGTCCGGTGCTCGCGCAGTCGCGCGCCGAGGCCCGCGACCTCCTGGTCGTCCGTCATGCGACCAGTCCACACCCGTCGTGCCTGCCGGGCAAGAAATTTGCCCCGGAGGCAAACCGCTCGACGTCTCAGCCGATCAGCGCCGGCTCCTCCGCCGTGCGGACGGCCCCGTCCCGCTCGCCGCCGGTGTCCTGCCCGGCCGTCCGCGGGCGGTGCTTCGGCAGCGCTCCCATCAGCAGGAACACCAGCAGCAGGCCGCCGGCCACCCACCAGAGCGAGGCGGTGAACGCGGCCGTGAACGCCCGGCCGTCGGCGAGTTCGGCCGGCGCCGCGCCGTCGACCACGCCGAAGAAGGCCACCGAGGTCAGGCCGAGGCCGAGCGCCACGCCCAGCTGGTTCACCGTGTTGACCAGGCCGGAGGCGGAGCCGGCGTGCTCCCGCGGCACCTCGGAGAGCACCGCGTCCGTCAGCGGCGCCACGATCAGGCCCATCCCGGCGCCCATCACCACGAGCGGCGCCGCCATCTGCCAGGGGGTGATGCCGGTGCCCAGCCACTCGGCGAGGACGAGGTACAGGAGGGTGCCCGCCGCCATCACCAGCGCGCCCGCCCGCAGCACCCCGCGGCCGAACCGCGGCACCAGCTTCTGCACCGAGAGCCCGGCGGCGGTGGAGACCGCCAGCGAGAACGGCAGGCCGGTCAGTCCGGCCCGCATCGGGCTCCAGCCGAGGCCGAGCTGCATGTAGAGCGTCCAGACCAGGAAGAACACGCCGCAGGCGGTGCCGTGGCCGAGCTGCACGCCGATCCCGGCGGCGAAGCTGCGCACCCGGAACAGCGAGAGCTCCACCAGCGGGGAGCCGTCCCGGCGGGACTTGGCCCGCTCGTACCGGACGAACAGCGCAAGCACGGCGAGGCCGCCCGCCATCACCGCGTAGCCCCACAGCGGCCAGCCGAGCTCCCGGCCCTGGGTCAGCGGGTAGAGCACCATCAGCAGGCCCGCGCTGGCCAGCGCCATGCCGACCAGGTCCAGCCGGAGCGCCTGCGGTGCCTTCGACTCGTCGATGAAGACCCGGCCGAGCAGCAGTCCGGCCACGCCGACGGGCAGGTTGACCAGGAAGATCGGGCGCCAGCCGAGGCCGGCCACGTCCCACTCGGTGAGCAGCGCACCCAGCAGCGGCCCGGTCACCGCGCCCAGGCCCACCATCGCGCCGAACAGGCCGAACACCTTGCCGCGCTCCTCGGCGGGGAAGCCCGCGTGGACGATCGCCAGCACCTGCGGCACCATCAGCGCACCCGCCGCGCCCTGCAGCACCCGCGCCGCGACGAGCATGTCCGGCCCGGTCGCGAGGCCGCAGAGCGCCGAGGCGGCGGTGAAGCCGGCGATGCCCAGCAGGAAGAGCCGCTTGCGTCCGTAGATGTCGCCGAGCCGGCCGCCGGTGATGAGGCCGACCGCGAAGGCCAGCGCGTAACCGGCGCTGATCCACTGCAGCGCGCTGAACGAGGCGCCGGTCTCCTCCCGGATGCTCGGCATCGCGATGTTCACGATGGTGACGTCCACCAGGTCCATCAGGCTGGCCGTCATCACCACGGCGAGCGCGAACCAGCGCCTGCGGTCGGGACGTTCGGGGGTCATGGTGCTCCTCGGAAGCGCGTGGGAGGTCTCGGGGGGAACACCTCCGACGCTAGGCCGCGATTAGGCCGGATCCTGACCGCAATGTGCGCGAGACTCGGGGCCATGACCGACACACCCGCGCGGCTGCTGTCCCTGCTGTCGCTGCTGCAGACCCCGCGCGAATGGCCCGGCGGCGAACTCGCCGACCGGCTGGGCGTCAGCCCGCGCACCGTCCGGCGCGACGTCGAGCGGCTGCGCGACCTCGGCTACCCGGTGGAGGCCACCCGCGGCCCGGTCGGCGGCTACCGGCTGGTCGCCGGCACCGCGATGCCCCCGCTGCTGCTCGACGACGAGGAGGCGGTGGCGATCGCCGTCGGCCTGCGGACGGCCGCCGGGCACGCCGTGGACGGCATCGAGGAGGCGTCCGTCCGGGCCCTCGCCAAACTCGTCCAGGTGCTGCCGTCCCGGCTGCGGCACCGGGTCTCCGCGCTCGACACCGCGACCGTCCCGATGCTGCCCGGCGACGGCCCCCGGATCGACCCCGAGGACCTGGCCGTGCTCGCCTCCGCGGTCGCCGCCGGGGAGAAGGTCCGCTTCGGCTACCATGCCCGCGACGACGCCGAGACCCGCCGCCTCGTCGAACCGCAGCGCCTGGTCTCGGCCGGCCGGCGGTGGTACCTGGTCGCCCACGACACCGACCGGGACGACTGGCGGCTCTTCCGCGTCGACCGGATCTGTGCCCCGCAGCGGACGGGGCTGCGCTGCGCCCCTCGCGAACTGCCGGGCGGGGACGCCGCGGCCTTCGTCGCGGCCCGGCTGGCCGGCCCGGCCCGCTCCTACCGCGCGGTCGCCACCCTGCACCTGTCGCACGCGGAGGCAGTGCGCCGCCTCCACCCGGGCGCCGGCGAACTGGAGCCGTTGGACGGGCGGCGCTGCCGGCTGCGCACCCGGGCCGACCCGCTGGAGTGGCTGGCCGTCCGGCTGATCACCCTGGGCTGCGAGTTCGAGGTCCACGAACCCCCGGAGCTGGTCGAGCACCTGCGCGCCCTAGCCGGCCGCGCGGCCCGCGCGGCCGGGCCGGCGGTCTGAGCGTCAGGGCCGCGGGACGTTCCGCAGGTTCGACCGGGCCAGGTCGATCATCCGGCCGACGCCGCCGGAAAGCACGGTGCGGCCGGCGGCCAGGGCGAAGCCGCGGAGCTGGGCGGCGGTGATCTTCGGCGGGACGGCCAGGGCGTTGGGGTCGGTGACCACGTCGACCAGGGCCGGGCCGGGGCGTTCGAGCGCCTCGGCGAGCACCTCGCGGACCTTGGCCGGATCGGTGACCCGCTTGGCGGGGATGCCGGCCGCCCGGGCGATGGCGGCGTAGTCGACGTCGCCGTTGTCGACCTCCCACTCGGGGTAGCCGCTGACCAGCATCTCCAGCTTGATCATGCCGAGCGCGCCGTTGTTGAAGACGACGGTCTTGACCGGCAGCCGGTGCTTGGCGACGGTGAGCAGTTCGCCGAGCAGCATGCCGAGCCCGCCGTCGCCGGACATCGAGACCACCTGCCGCCCGGGGAAGGCCAGTTGGGCGCCGATGGCGTGCGGCAGGGCGTTCGCCATGGAGCCGTGCAGGAAGGAGCCGATCACCCGGCGGCGGCCGTTGGGGGTGAGGTAGCGGGCCGCCCAGACGTTGCACATCCCGGTGTCGACGGTGAAGACGGCGTCGTCGGCGGCGACCTCGTCGAGCACCGAGGCCACGTACTCGGGGTGGATCGGGGTGTGCTTCTCGATGTCCCGGGTGTAGGCGCCGACGACGGTCTCCAGGGCCTTGGCGTGCCGGGCCAGCATGCCGTCGAGGAAGCGGCGGTCGGAGCGCTGCGCGAGCAGCGGCAGCACGGCCCGCAGGGTGGCCGACACGTCGCCGTGCACGGCGAGTTCGAGCGGGACGCGGCGGCCGAGCCGGGTGGCGTCGTGGTCGACCTGGATCACCCGCCGGGTCGGCAGGAAGGAGTCGTACGGGAAGTCGGTGCCCAGCATCAGCACCAACTCGGCCTCGTGCAACGCCTCGTGGCAGGCGCCGTAGCCGAGCAGGCCGCTCATGCCGACGTCGTAGGGGTTGTCGAACTGGATGTGCTCCTTGCCGCGCAGCGAGTGCCCGATCGGGGCCAGCAGGGTGGCGGCGAGCTTCATCACCTCCTCGTGGGCGTCGCGGCAGCCCGCGCCGCAGAAGAGCGTGACGGTGGCGGCCGACTCCAGGGCCACGGCGAGCCGCTGGACCTGGCCCCAGGGCGGGGCGGCGACGGCCTGCTCGGTCAGGAAGGACGAGCTGCCGGTGGGGCCGGCCGCGGGCAGCGCGGCGACGTCCCCGGGGAAGGCCAGCACCGCGACGCCGCGCGCCCCGAGGGCGTGCTGCACGGCCACCCGGATCAGCCGCGGCAGCTGCGCGGGGGTGGAGACCGTCTCGCAGAAGCCGCTGCAGTCGGTGAACACCCGCTCGGGGTGCGTCTCCTGGAAGAAGCCGGTGCCGATCTGCCCGGACGGGATGTGCGAGACGAGCGCGAGGACGGGGACGCCGCTGCGCTGGGCGTCGTAGAGGCCCTGGACGAGGTGGGTGTTGCCGGGCCCGCAGGAGCCGGCGCAGACCGCGAGCCGGCCGGTGAGTTCGGCCTCGGCGGCGGCCGCGAAGGCACCGGCCTCCTCGTTGCGGACGTGCACCCAGGAGATCCCCTCGGCGCGCCGGATGGCGTCGACCACCGGGTTGAGGCTGTCGCCGACCACGCCGTAGACCCGCTCGACCCCGGCCTGCCGGAGCACCTCGACCATCTGTTCGGCCACACTGCCCACGGGGTCCGCCCTCCGGTCGCCGGTCGCAGGTCGCCACCACCCTGCGACGGCGGACCGCGGCGGGCACCCCGTCCGCGGCGAACGGGTGAGGGCCTCGGGCCCTCTCTCCGGGTCACTCGGCGGGCAGGTGCTCGATCGGCTGGGTGTGCACGCCGGCCTGCGGGTGCCGCCGGGCCGGTTCGCGGCCGGGCGGCTGGGTGCACCGCTCGGGCGGCACCTCGGCGACCGTGGTGGGCCGGTGCAGCGGCGAGCCGGCCTTCACCTCCAGCACCTCGCCGTCGTGCTGGACCTGGATGCTCTCGCCGCGCTTGAGCGTGTAGGTGGTGGTGGCGTGGGTGATCTCGACCCGCAGCAGGTTGTCCCGAACGCGCAGCGCGAAGGAGAGCCGGCGCAGCCCGGAGGGCAGCCGGGGCCGGAAGGAGAGCCGGCCGCCGCGGTCGCGCAGCC
This sequence comes from Kitasatospora sp. NPDC093679, assembly GCF_040683455.1. Classification (NCBI taxonomy): domain Bacteria; kingdom Bacillati; phylum Actinomycetota; class Actinomycetes; order Kitasatosporales; family Streptomycetaceae; genus Kitasatospora; species Kitasatospora sp. NPDC093679. Next base: position 22,762 of record NZ_JBFBDW010000041.1, on the reverse strand, counting down.
CGCCGAAGCCCGCCACCAGGGCGATGCAGGCGCCGGCGAGGGAGGCCATGTGCAGGCCGTCGCGGGTGTTGCCGCCGAGGTCGTGCAGGTCCATCAGGGCGGCCTCGGCGGTGTAGTCGTACGCCAGGTCGAGCTGGCCGACCTCGGCGGCGATGACCGCCTGGGTGCAGGCCGAGAGCGAGGAGTCCCGGACGGTGAGGCGCTCGTAGTAGGCGAAGTTGCGGGCCTTCTGCTCGTCGGTGAAGGCGTCCCCGCGGACCTGCATGGCGAGCACCAGGTCGGCCTGCTTGACGACCTGCTTCCGGTAGAGGTCGAAGTACGGGTAGTGCAGCAGCAGCGGGTAGTTCTCGGCCGGGGTGCTCTCGAAGTCCCACAGCTGGTGGTCGGTGAAGCCGTCGGCCTGCGGGTGCACGCCGAGGTTCTCGTCGTAGGGGATGAACATCGCGGCGGCGGCGTCCCGCCAGGCGGCGGCCTCCTCGGTGTCGACGCCGAGGGTGCCGGCCTCCAGCGGGTGCCGGGTGGCGGCCTCGGCGGCGGCGCGCAGGTTGGTCTGCGCCATGAGGTTGGTGAAGACGTTGTTGTCGGCGACGGCGCTGTACTCGTCGGGGCCGGTGACGCCCTCGATGCGGAACCGGCCGGCCGGGTCGTGGTGGCCGAGCGAGCGCCACATCCGGGCGGTCTCGACCAGGAGTTCCAGGCCCCAGGTGCGCTCGAACTCGACGTCGCCGGTGGCGGCCACGTAGCGGACGACGGCGGCGGCGATGTCCGCGCCGATGTGGAAGGCCGCGGTGCCGGCCGGCCAGTAGCCGGAGCACTCCTCGCCGCGGATCGTCCGCCAGGGGAAGACCGCGCCGGCCAGGCCGAGCTGGGCGGCCCGCTCGCGGGCCATCGGCAGCGTGGTGTGCCGCCAGCGCAGCGCCTGGTCGACGGCGGTGGGCAGGCAGTAGGTCAGCACCGGGAGGACGAAGGTCTCGGTGTCCCAGAAGCTGTGGCCGTCGTAACCGGGACCGGTGAGGCCCTTGGCGGGGATCGCCCGCTCCTCGCTGCGGGCACCGGCCTGCAGCACGTGGAACAGCGCGAAGCGGACGGCCTGCTGCAGCTCGACGTCGCCCTCGACCTCGATGTCGCTGCCGCCCCAGAAGTCGCCGAGGAAGCCCTTCTGCTCGGCGACCAGGCCGTCCCATCCGGTGTAGCGGGCGGCGGTCAGCGCGGCCTCCACCTGGTCGCGGACGGCGGGCAGCGAGCGGGTGGCCGACCAGCCGTACGCGACGAACTTGACCAGCCGCAGCCGCTCGCCGGCCTGCAGCACGGTGGTGACGCTGATCCGGCCCTGCTGCTCGGTCGCCTCGGCGGTGGCCTCGAAGCGGTCCGGGCCCTCGATGAGGTGGTCCATGCCGGCGGCGACCCGCAGGCCGCTGTACCGGGTGCGGTGCACCAGCACGGCCTTGGTGCCGACCGCCTCGTGCGCCTCGGCGACCAGCGGCGCCTCCAGCACGGCGGCGGCCCGCGGGTCGCGCTCGCCGTCGGGGAGCTGCTCGTTGGCGACCAGTTCGGACTGCAGCACGATCCGGACGGGCCCGTCGACCGCCTCGACGGTGTAGTCGAAGGCGGCGACCGCACGCTGGGTGAGCGAGACCAGCCGCGCGGAGGAGACCTTGACGGTCCGTCCGGCGGGCGAGGTCCACTCGGCGGTGCGGCGCAGCACGCCGTCCCGGAAGTCCAGGCTGCGCTGGTGCTGGTGCAGGTCGCCGTAGCGCAGGTCGAAGGGCTCGTCGTCGACCAGCAGCCGGATGATCTTGCCATTGGTGACGTTGATGACGCTCTGGCCGGACTCGGGGTAGCCGTAGCCGCTCTCCGCGTAGGGCAGCGGGCGCAGCTCGAAGACGCCGTTGAGGTAGGTGCCGGGCAGGCCGTGCGGCTCGCCCTCGTCGAGGTTGGCGCGCAGGCCGATGTGGCCGTTGGAGAGGGCGAAGACGGATTCGGCGCGGGCCAGTCCGGCCAGGTCGAGGCCGTGCTCGACCACGCCCCAGGGGTCGATGGCGAAGGTGTCCTGGCCGTTCACCGCACCTCCCCGGGTGCGTCGGGGAGCAGGTCGGCGAGATCGTTGACGACGAGGTCGGCGCCGTGCGCGCGGAGCTCCTCGGCCTGGCCGACCCGGTCGATGCCGACCACCGTGCCGAAGCCGCCGGCCCGGCCGGAGGCGACGCCGGCCAGCGCGTCCTCGAAGACGGCGGCGTGCTCGGGCGCGGTGCCGAGCTCCCGGGCGGCGGCCAGGTAGGTGTCGGGGGCGGGCTTGCCGGCGAGGTGGTCGCGGTGCGCGGTGATGCCGTCGACCACCACGTCGACCAGGTCGTCGATGCGGGCGGCCCGCAGCACGTCCCGGCAGTTGGCGCTGGAGGAGACCACGGCCCGCGGCAGGCCGAGGTCGCGCAGCCGGCGCAGGTAGGCGACGGAGCCGGGGTAGGGCTCGACGCCCTGCTCGCGGATCATCTGCAGCACGGTGTCGTTCTTGGCCCGGCTGAGCCCCTGCAGGGTGCGGGTGCCGGGGGCGTCCTGCTCGTCGCCCTCGGGCAGGTGGATGCCGCGCGACTCGAGGAAGCCCCTGGTGCCGTCGAGGCGCGGCCGGCCGTCGACGTACTCGTCGTAGTCGGCGACCGGGTCGAAGGGCACGAAGGGTGCGCCGGTGCGGTCCGCCTCGGCGCGCAGGAAGGTGTCGAACATGTCCTTCCAGGCGGCGGCGTGCACGGTCGCGGTCTGCGTCAGCACGCCGTCCAGGTCGAAGAGGAAGGCGTGGATGTCGTCCGGAAGCCCCAGCATGGCTGCAAGTCTTGCCGGTTCGGCCGCCGATATGCCGCCCATTCGCGGTCCGGCGTGTTGGAGCCGTTCGGCGGGCGGCCGGCGGTGGCCGCGGCGGGTCAGGCCGGCGTGATGACGGCGAAGGCGGCACCCTGCGGATCGGCGACCAGGGCGGAGCGGCCGGCCGGGCCGTCGGCGGGCGGGGCGAGGACGGTGCCGCCGGCCTTGACCAGGGCGTCGACCGTGCTGTCCGTGTCGTCGGCGGCGAACCAGACCCGCCAGTGCGAGGGGCTGCCCGGCGGATCCGTCTGCAGACCGGTGACCCCGCCGACCGTCCGGCCCTCGACCTTGATGCCGAGGTGGCCGGGCATGCCCGCGATCTCGGCGGTCTCCGCCCCGAAGACCGCTCCGAGGAAAGCGGAGGCGGCCCCGACGTCGCTGGTGTGCAGGTCGTTCCAGGTGAGGGCGCCGGGCTCGTTGACGACGTGGGCGCCGAAGAAGTCCAGCGGCTGCCAGACCCCGAAGACGGCCCCGGTCGGGTCGCTGGCGACCAGCATCCGGCCGACGGTGCCGACGTCCACGGCCGGCATCAGCGTGGTGCCGCCGGCGGCGTCGACCGCGGCGCGGGTGGCGTCGGCGTCGTCGGTGGCCAGGTAGGTCGTCCAGACGACCGGTGGCGGCGGCTCGCCCGCGGGGACCGTCTGCGGGCCGATGCCGGCCACCGGACGGCCGTTCAGCGAACAGATCGCGTAGCCGCCGAACTCGGCCGGCCCGACCTCGCCCTGCCAGCCGAACAGGTCGCGGTAGAAGTCGAGGGCGGCCTGCTGGTCCCCGGCCATCAGGTCGACCCAGCAGGGAGTGCCGGGCCGGTAGCGGGCGGTTACCTCGGGCATCGTGCCTCCCTGGGGGCGGGTCCGGCCCCGTGCGCGCGGGGCGCCCCCTCGGACCACCCTTCCGGGTGACACCGCGGCCCGCCACCGGAGCGGGCCGCGGCATCGGCGGTGCCGGTCAGCGGCCGCGCCGCAGCGGGTTGATCACCCCGAACGCGCCGGTCAGGGTGGACGGGTCGACGAAGGAGCCGCCCGGGCCGTGGGTGCGCCGGAAGTTCTCGGCGAGGCCCGAGAAGGACGGGTCGACGGCGGCCCGGTAGGCGGCGAGCATGTTGACCCGCTCCGGGGTGGAGAGCTCGCGTTCGGCGCGCAGCTCGTGGCTGCGGGACAGGTGGTACATGCCCTCGACGGTGTAGCCGGCGTCCAGCCAGCCCTGCCAGAGCGCGTCGCGGTCGTCCTCCTGCCCGGCGAAGTGGTGCAGGGCGCGCGGGCGGGGCTCGGTCGGGGCCGCGGCGGCGGGCAGCGGCTCGGTGCGCAGGGCGACCCGGCGGCCGCACAGGTAGAGCACGGCGACGCCCTTGCGGACGCAGAAGTTCAGCGCCTCGGCGGCCTGGTCGACGACCGCCTCGCCCTTGTCGTTCAGGGAGGTGTTGCAGAGCACCGGCACGCCGGTGGCGGCCCGGAAGGCGTCGAGTGCGCGGTGCAGCAGCGGGTTGGACGCGGCGGTGACGGTCTGGTGCCGGGCGGAGCCGTCCAGGTGCACGACCGCCGGGACGAGCGCCCGGACCTCGGGCCGGACCTGCACCGCCTCCAGCATGTACGGCGACTCGCGGTCGCAGGCGAACCAGTCGGCGGCGTGCTCGGCCATCACCATCGGGGCGACCGGACGCCACCACTGGCGGCGCTTGTACTCGTTGAGGAGGTCCTTGACCTTGGTGGAACGCGGGTCGCCGAGCAGGCTCCGGTGGCCGAGGGCGCGCGGGCCGAGCTCGGCCCGGCCGTCGACCCAGGCCACGACGCCGTCGGAGACGTCGGCGACGAACTGCTCGGGGTCGAAGTCGGTGACGGAGGCGATCCAGGGGGCGAACTCGGTGAGCGCCTCCTCGGTGTCGCGCACCTCGCGGCCGAAGTAGGCGGAGTCGATCCGCAGTTCGGCGCCGTCCAGCAGGCCCGCGCCGTACAGGCCGAGCAGGCCGAGGCCGATGCCCTGGCCGGAGTCGTTGGCGCACGGCGGGGTGATCAGGCTGCGGAAGCCGAAGCGGTCCATCAGCAGCGTGTTGGTCGGGCAGTTGAGCGCGTAGCCGCCGGTGGTGGCGAGGTGGGTGTCCTCGGCGCGGATGCCGCCGGCCTCCAGCAGGCGCTCGACGTTGCGGATCGCGACCGCCTCGCAGCAGCGCTGGACGACCTTCATCACCGCGCTGCGCAGGTTGTCCTCGGCGCTGAGCGCCGGGTCGGGCGCGGCCCCGCCGAGCTGCCGCTCGGCCTCGGCGACGATCTCGCGGACGAGGTCGTGCGCGGCCTTCCACGGCTGGGTGGCCGAGCCGCCGAAGAACGTGACGTCCCGGACGCCGGCCTCCGCGTCGAAGGCGATCGAGGTCTCGGAGGCGGAGGCCAGCGCCATCAGCGAGCCCGGCTCCAGGCCGAAGACCGTCTCGGCGGCGGTGTAGAGCGGCCCGGGCGACTCCACCGGCAGGAAGGTGACGGCACCGGCCTTCACCACGCAGCCCGCGTACCAGTAGCGGTTGGGCCGGGTCTCCTGCGCGTAGTCCGGCAGCGCGTCGATGGCGAGGCCGACGATCTGCTCCTCGCGGAACAGCCGGGTGTCGCGCAGGATGCCGCTGAAGAGGTGGGCGAGGCTGTGCACCGGGAAGTCCTCGGCACCGGACGGCTTGGGCACCGGGCGGTCGCCGGGCAGGCCGGGCGTGCCCCAGCAGGCGGTGACCTCGGCGGGGGTGAGCCCCTCCTCGGCGAGCAGGGCGGCCAGGAAGTCGGTGGCCCGCCCCTCGGTGTACAGCGGCCAGAAGTGGTGCTTCTGGCCGCTCACGCGCTCCAGCTCCCACACCCGGACCAGGTCGACGCGGTCGCCGTCGCGGCGCCAGAGCGCGACGTTCTGGTCGTGGCGCACCGAGAAGACCGCGCCCGGGCCGGGCGGGGTGAGATAGGCGGACAGGAAATGCTCGGCCACGGTTCCCTCTTTCCTCTGGCTGCCAGGACGAGGCGATTTCCCCCGGCGCCTGCGAACGACCCGGCCATTGGAACACCGGGCCGAGCGGCCGGTCCATGCTGAATTGCCGTGTTACGTACCGGTACTGACGTCTGTACGCATGTGCGTATCCGGTGGGGGAGAGCGATTTCAACGACCGTTCCGGTCGGCTTTGCCGCGGATTTGCGCGCGGGGTCAGAGCCAGCCGCGGCGACCGGCGTACAGCCCTGCCTCGAAGCGGCTGCGGGCACCGAGCCGGTCCATCAGGTCGGCCATCATCCGGCGGACGGTGCGCAGCGACAGGCCGAGGTGCTTGCCGGCCGCCTCGTCGGTGTAGCCGCGGCCGAGCAGCCGGAGCAGTTCCTGCTCCTGCCGGGTCAGGCCCTGCTCGTCGCGCTCGCGCGGGGCGCCGAAGGGGGCGGCGTCGGCCCACACCTGCTCGAAGAGCGACACCAGCGCGGTGATCACACCGGTGGAGCTGATCTGCACGGCGCCCTTGCGGGTGTTGGCCGGGTCGATCGGCACCAGCGCCACCGACCGGTCGAAGATGATCATGCGCAGCGGCAGGGCGGGCACCGTCCGCACCTGGCCGCCGAGTTCGGTGAGCCATTCGGCGTGCCGGGTGGTGGCCCGGTCCTTGCGGACGCTGTCCAGGTAGATGGTGCGCATGACCACGCCCCGGCCCAGCGCCTGGCTGTTCAGGGGGCGACTGGCCTGCAGCGATGTCGCGGACTGGGTGCCGCCGGGGCTGAACGACAGGCACTCGGAGGAGATCGAGGAGGTCAGCTCCTCCAGCCGGGCCTGGACGGTGGTCATCCCGATCAGCCGCTCGATCCGGTTGTTCTCCTCGCTCGCCGACTCGTCGCGGTACTCGGCGAGCAGCGCGGTGATGGCGGCCTGACCCTCCTCGAAGCGGAGCTGGTTCTCCTGCTGCAGCGACTCGTTGTACTGGAGCAGCGCGGGCAGGCCCACCCTCGGGTCGACCGGCCGCAGCCCGCCCGGATCCTCGCCGGGCACCTCGTCGGACGGTCTCAGCAGGCGGAGCGCGGCCAGGTGGTCCAGCGCCGCACGCACCTGACCCTCCGTCAGGCCGAGCTTGCGCATCAGCCCCTCGACCCCGATCCGATGGTCCGTCAGCATGATCCTGTAGACCGCTTGCGCCGCGCTGTCGATCTCCTGCATCGTCGAACCCCACCTGCCGCCATGTCCCCGTCCCGGCGCTCGGCCGGGCATGATGCCGGTCGATCATGCCAGGGCCGGGACAGTCCGGACAACCGAATGGTCGGGGCGGCCCGAATCGGCCGCGATCACTTCGCGCATTCGCGTGGCACCAACCTGCCAGGCAGATCTTCATGCCGTCCTGAACACCTTCCGATACCTTCCGGGCTCCCGCAGACTTCTTGTTGTCGGGGGGCCGCCGGGCCCCTCCGCCAGGACCGGCCGTAAAGCGCGGAACGTCATCACGGTTGGATGACGGAGCGTGATCGATGAATGGCCGCGTTCCCGCTTCCGAAGCAGCAATTCGCATGGGGGAATCATGCTTTCCTGTACCAGGTACGCCGGGTCGGCCCTGCTCGCGCTGGCCGTCTCCTTCGGGGTGCTGGCCGGCTCCGCCCAGGCCGCCCCGGGTCACCGTCCGTCGCCGACCGCCGGCACGGCCGCGGTCACCGCCACCGTCTCCGCCGAGGTCGGCACCGCGCTCGGCACGGTACTGCCGGCGATCGAGCACGGCGCCCGGCTGCCGAAGGTCGTCCTCAACGACGACATCCGCTGGGACTGATCCACCGTCAACCGGCCGGAGGCCGAACGAACGTGCACATGGCCACCGCCACCCTGGTCGGGCCGGCCTCCGGCGACGTCGTCGACGCCGCCCTGCTCGCCGCCCTGCTCCGCGCCACCGCCGAGGAGCACAGCGGACTCGAGCACCTGACCGTCGTCCCCCGTCCGGGCCGGACCGACGTGGTGCTCTTCTACACGGGCACCAGCCCCTGCGCCGCCGACGCGGCCGGCACCGACCTCTGCCGGCGCGCACTGCGCGCCGCGGCCGAACTCGGCCGCTGGAATCTCTGCCAGGACGGGTGAGACCACCCTTCCGCCCCGCCGTGCCGACCGGCCGACCGTCGGTGTGCGCAACGATCCGCCAGGAGATGCTGTGACGGTTATCGAGCCGATCGTGCTGAATTTCTTCGGCATCGACGTCGTCGTCGACGGCGCCGACCGGGACGCGGTCGCCTTCCACTTCGGTCCGCACACCGTCCGTCGACCGCCGGCCCCCGACCACCTGCGGGTCGAGTTCGGCGGCACCGCCGGAACCGGCGAATTCCTCGTCCGCCGCGGCGACGGCACACCGCTGCTGCGGCGGGCCTTCCGCGGCTGGGGCAACGTGCCGCCGCCGCTGCCGCCGTTCGCGGTGCTGGCGGACCGCTTCCACCTCGTGCAGGCGGTGGTGCTCGCCCGGGGCGCCACCACCGTCGCCCTGATCGGCGGCCCCTACGCCGAGCAGGCCAACGTGGCGGCCGCCCTCGCGCACCGCTCCTGGGAGTTCGTCTCCGGCCGGCTGCTCGTCGTGGACCGCCGCACCGGCCAGGTGCTGCCGTACCTGGCACCGCTGGAGGTGCGCGGCAGACCCGCCGGCTGGCTGCGCGGCGCCGGCCTGCCCGACGGGCTCTGGCGCACCGTCACCTCGCCGACCGGCGCCGAGATCCTGCTGGTCCGGCCCGAATGCCTCGGACCGGTCGTCCCGGTGCGGGCCAGACCCGCCCCGCCGACCCTCGTCCGGCTCTGCCGCGGCACCGACGAAGGGGTCCGGCTGACCCCGTGGCGCGGCACCGTACCCGCCTGGCCGCCGGGGACGGCCGGACTCCCGGCCGACCTGCCCGCCCACCGCCTGGAACTGCCGGGCGTGAGCGGCGCCGAGGAGGCGGCCGGGCTGATCGATCAGGGACTGACCCAGAAGGGCGCACCATGCCTCGACGTACCCGCTATTCCCCCGGCACGCCGTGCTGGGCTGACTGCATCACTCCGGACCTGACGGGCAGCCAGTCCTTCTACGCCGAACTCTTCGGCTGGGAGTACGTCCCCGAGACTCCCGGCTACCAACTGGCCGTCCTGCGCGGCGAGATCGTCGGCGGCTTCGGCGCCGCACCGACCGGGACGCCGCCGCGCGCCGCGTGGAACGTCTACCTGGCCACCAAGGACGCCGAACACACCTGCGCACTGGTCGGCCTGGCCGGCGGCCGGGTCGTCATGCCGCCCGTACCCGCCGGCGACAACGGCCGGCTCTTCCTCGCCGTCGACCCGGCCGGCGCCGCCGTCGGCTTCTGGGAGGGCCACCGGGCCGAAGGCGTGGTCGTCGCGGACGAACCGGGCGCCGTCAGCGGACACGAACTCCGCGTGCCGGACGCCACCCGGGCCGCCGCCTTCTACGGCGACCTCTTCGGCCACCGGACGGCACCCGGCGAGGAGGAACTGCACCTCGACGGCGCCCCCGTCGCCCGGCTCACCGAGGGCGACGCGGGCCGCCCGCTCTGGCTGCCCCACTTCGGCACCGCAGACCCCGCGGACACCGCCCGGCTGGCCGTGGAACTCGGCGCCGAACCCGTCCGCCCCGCCGACGGCCGCCCCGGCCTGCCGGCCCTCCTCCGCGACCCGTGGGGCGCCGAATTCGGCCTGGTCCAGGCATAGCCTGCAAGGTTCACCCCAGGGGCGCGTGGGGGCACCTCCCGGCGGTGCCCTCAGAGGGCCTTGACCGCCGCGGCGAGTTCGGGGCGGCCCTTGATGGCGAGCTTGCGGTAGATGCGGCCGAGGTGGGTGTCGACCGTCCGCTTGCTGAGGCAGAGGCGCTCCGCGACCTCCAGGTTGCTGAGGCCCTGCAGCACCAGCTCGGTCACCCGTCGCTCGCTCGGCGTCAGCCGGACCGGTCCGGCGTCGCGGGTGCCGATGGCCGGGCCGCGGCCGTCCGCGGGCCGCGGCGGCCGGGCGTCCGCCCCGGGCAGCGGGTCGGCGGCGATGGTCCGGGCGGCGGCGTGTTCGCCGAGTGCCTGGTAGGCCTGGGCGGCGTGGGTGCGCCACGGCACGCAGGCCGGGTTGGCGATGCCGCGGGCGGCCAGCTGGTGCCCGCATTCGAGGAAGAGCCGCAGTGCTTCGGCGTGGTCGCCCCGGGCGGCGGCGAGGAGTCCGCGGGCCTCCAGCACCACGGCGCGCACCAGCGGGTGGGCGTCGGCGGGCAGGGCCGTCGCGATGAGTGCGGCCGGGTCGGTGGGGCCGCCGCGGCGCAGTTGCGCGCGGGTCTTCAGGGCCCTTGCCGCGCAGGCGAGTTCGTCGGCACGGACGCGGACGGCGAGCTGTTCGGCGCGTTCGGCGTCGGAGGCGGCCGCGTCGAGGTGGCCCTGCCGGTGGGCGATGTCGGAGCGGGCGAGCAGGGCGAGTGCGGCCTCGCCGTGGTGGTTCCAGCGCTGGGCGGAGCGGACCACCCGGCCGGCCCAGGCGGCGGCTTCGTCGAGGCGGCCGCTCCAGGCGAAGGCCATGGCGGCGCCGAGCACGGCGACCCCGGCCTCGGCGGGCGAGGTGCCGCGCACCGCGCGGGCGGCGAGCCGGACGGCCCGTCGGGGTGCCCGGCCGCCGGCGGCGGTGGCCGCGGCCAGGGCGGCCGTGAGTGCCGTGCGGTCCGCCTCGCTGCCGCCGGCGCGCAGGGCCTCGACGGCGGGCCGCAGGGCGGCGTGCCGGCCGGCGAGCAGGGCCTGTGCGGTGAGCGCGGGCAGTTCGGGGGCGGTTTCGCCCGCGGCGGCGAGGGCGGCCGCGGTCTCCGCGAACGGGATGTCGGCGCCCGCCGGTCCGAAGGCGAGCAGCGGATTGGCGAAGGGGGCGAGCAGGGCGGCGCGTTCGGCGGCCGGGGCGACCGCGCCGAGGCCGGCCGCGTAGCGGGCGCCGGCGGCGACGTCCCGGTGGAGTTCGACGGTGCCGAGCTGGCCGGTGAGGGCGCGGACGAGGTCCTCGTCGCGGGCCTCGGCGAGGGCGCGCTGCAGGTAGCGGGCGGCGTCGTCCCAGTGGCCGGCCGCGGCGGCCTCCCGGGCTGCGGTGCGGAGCACCGGCAGTGCCCAGTCCTGGCCGGTGGCGCCGGAGGACATCAGGTGTTCGGCGGTGCGGACGGCGGGGGCGCCGAGGCGTACCAGCAGCGCGGCGGCCCGCTGGTGCAGGGCGACCAGGACGGCGGGGTCGGTGCGGGCGAGCACGGCGGTGCGGACGATCTCGTGCCGGAAGCCCTCCGGCGGGCCGGGGTCGACCAGGTCGGTGCGGCGCAGTGCCTCGCGGGCCTCGTCGGCGAGCAGGTCGCCCTGGCCCATGAGCAGCGCGGCGGTGGCGAGGTCGGCGGCGGGGCCGAGCACGGCGAGGCCGGTGAGCAGCTCCATCGCCCGCGGGTGGGTGCCGCGCAGCCAGCTGAGGGTGGTGTCGGCGAGGGTGGCGGCGCCGGTGCGCAGGACGGCGTCGAAGTCGGGCGAGCCGGGGGAGGTCCGGTCGGCGAGCAGGCGGGCGGTGAGTTCGCCGAGCACCAGGGGGTTGCCGCGGGACAGGTCGTGGCAGACGGCGGCGAGTTCGGGGTCGACCGGGCCGGCGAACTCCTCGGCGAGCCGTTCGGCGGTGCAGCTGTCGCAGAGCGGTCCGGGGGCGACCGTCCGGGCGTGGCCGAGGACGCCGAGTTCGGCGGTGAGCGGGTCGGCGGCCTCGTCGGCGGTGGTGGCCAGCAGGGCGACGGGGAGGCCGTCGAGGCGGCGGGCGAGGTAGGAGAACCACTGCCGGGAGGCGTCGTCGGCGAGGTGCAGGTCGTCGATGGCCATGACGACCGGGGTGCGGCTGGTGAGCGACCTGGCCGCGTGGAAAAGGCTGTCGAGGACCTGCCGCCGCCCGTTTCCGGCCCCCCCGTCGCCGGACGCGTCCGCTCCGCCGGCCGAACTCCCGTCGGCGGTGTCCGGAAGTGCCCCGGCGAGGATTCTGCCGGGTGATTCCGCGGCGAATTCCGGTTGCGGCACGGCACCCGATCCCGACATGAACGGGTCAAAAAGCTGGCGGACGACGCCGTACGGGAAATCGCGCTCGTTGTCGTGGCAGCGGGCGCGCAGCACGACCGCCTCGCCGGGCACCCGGGCGAGGGCCGCGCGCAGCAGCGCGGTCTTGCCGATGCCGCGCGGGCCGCGGATCAGCACCACGGCCGGGCTGCCGGCCCCCGCCTGCGCCACGGCCTCGGCCAGGTCGGCCAGTTCGCGTTCCCGGTGCAGCAGACTCCCCGCCGACATGCTTCCCCCCGTGCGCCGCGGCCCCGCCCGTGCCGGGCCGGTGGTCCGCAAGCACACCAGTATCCCTGCGCCCGAGGGGCTGTCAACGCGGGCGGCGGCATACGTACACGGCTACGTACCGGCGGAACGGAATACGCAATCGTCGGGGATGCGTAATTCCGTACCGGACACGAATTTGCAGTATGTACAGCCGTTTTGACGACATGTTCGAATGAACCGGCAGGGTCGCCCCGGCAATGCGCGGCGGCAGGTACTCACGGGAAAACGGGGGATGCACATGGAGCGTCCGCGGCTCAAGGCGCATTTTCTGAGCGACGTGGTGGACGACAAGGTCTTCCTGATCGGCGACGGCCAGGACTACATCGTCCCGGGCGCGGCCGCGGTACGGCTGCTGCCGCTGCTGGACGGCCGGCGCACCGTCGCCGAGATCCTCGGGGAGCTCGGCGCCTCGGTGCCGCTGGGCCAGGCGCTGACCGCGCTGCGCCGCTACGAGGCCGCCGGGCACCTCGCCGAGGGCCGCCCGGACCTGCCGGAGGAGGCGCTCGCCCACTGGGACGCCCAGGGCGTCGACCCGGCCGCGGTGCTCGCCGCCGCCGCGGCCACCGAGCTGCTGGTGGTGGCGCTCGGCGCCACCGACCCGGCTCCCGTGGTGGACGCGCTCGCCGCGACCGGCCTGCGCGCCAGGGCCGTCGGCGAGGACGAGGCGGTCGCCGCCGGCGGGGACGCCCTGGTGGTCGCGCTGACCGACGACTACCTCGACCCGGCGCTCGGCCGGATCAACACCGCCCGGCTCGCCGACGGCCGGCCCTGGCTGCTGGCCCGCCCGACCGGCACCAGCCCCTGGCTCGGCCCGCTGCTGCGCCCCGGTAGCACCGGCTGCTGGACCTGCATCGCCCAGCGGATCAGCGGCAACCGGCAGGTCCAGCGGTACCTGGCCGGCAAGCGCGGCGAGTCCGCCCCGCTGCACCCGGTGCGCTCGGCGATCCCCGCCGGCCCGGCCCTGCTCGGCCAGCTGCTCGCCGCCGAGGCCGGCCGGATCCTCGCCACCGGCGGCTCCGCCGCGCTCGACGGCCGGATGGTCAGCCTCGACCTGGGGACCCTGCAGACCACCGAGCACGTCCTCGTCCGGCAGCCGCAGTGCCCGAGCTGCGGCGACCCGGGCCTGATCGCCGAGCGCAGCCCCAAGGTGGTGCTGTCGCCGAGCCCGGCCCGGCACACCACGGACGGCGGGTACCGGATCCAGGCGCCGGAGTTCACCTACGACCGGCTGAAGCACCACATCAGCCCGCAGCTCGGCGCGATCACCCGGCTGGGCGCGCACGAGGACACCGGCAACGGCATCACCTACAGCTTCACCGCCGGCCACAACTTCGCCATGGTGAACGACAACATGGACCTGCTGCGCCGCAACATGCGCGGCCAGAGCGGCGGCAAGGGCCGCTCGGAGATCCAGGCCAAGGTCAGCGCCGTCTGCGAGGCCATCGAGCGCTACTCGGCGGTGTGGCGCGGCGAGGAGCCGGTCGTCCGGGCCGCCTACCGGGACCTCGACCCGGCGGTCGCCGTCCACATGGACGACCTGCTGCTTTTCTCCGAGGCCCAGTTCGCGGGCCGCGCCGAGTGGAACGCCGTCCCGACGCACCGGCTGCACCTGGTGCCGGACCCCTTCCCGGTCGACGCCGAACTCGACTGGTCGCGCGCCTGGTCGCTCACCCACGACAGCGAGCGGCTGATCCCCTCCGGCTACGCCTGGTACGGCCACCCGGACCTCGCCGAGCACTTCTACTGCGTCGGCGACTCCAACGGCTGCGCCAGCGGCAACACCCTGGAGGAGGCGATCCTGCAGGGCTTCTGCGAGGTCGTCGAGCGGGACGCCGTCGCCCTGTGGTGGTACAACCGGCTGCCGCGCCCGGAGTTCGACCTGGACTCGCTGAACGACCCGTACGTGGCGACGATGCGCGCCTTCTACGACTCCGTCGACCGCGACCTGTGGGTGCTCGACCTCACCTCCGACCTGGGGGTGCCGACCTTCGCGGCGATCTCCCGCCGCCGGCACGAGGTCGAGGACGTGATGGTCGGCTTCGGCGCCCACCCGGACGCCCGGATCGCCGCGATCCGCGCGCTCACCGAGGTCAACCAGTTCCTGCCGTTCGTCGACCGCCGGGACGAGAACGGGGCCACCCTCTACCGCACCGACGACCTGGAGACCCTGGAGTGGTGCAGGACGGCCACGGTCGCCGCCGAGCCGTGGCTGCTGCCCGGCGAGGGCCTGCGGCCCACCGCCCTCGGCGACTTCACCCCGCCGGCCGGTGACGACCTCGCCGACCACGTCCGGGACTGCGTGGAGCGGGCCCGCGCCTGCGGCATCGAGGTCATCGTGCTCGACCAGAGCCGCCCCGACCTCGACCTCAGCGTGGTCAAGGTGATCGCCCCCGGCATGCGGCACTTCTGGCGCCGCCTCGCCCCGGGCCGGCTGTACGACGTGCCGGTGCGGCAGGGCGCGCTCGCCGCCCCGCACGCCGAGGAGCAGCTCAACCCGAAGAACGTCTTCTTCTAGGCCGCGGGGGCACACCATGACCACAGTTCTCGAACCCGCCGGGCAGGTCGCCGGCGCCCGCGCCGTCCGCCGGGTGCGGCTGCGCCGCGACGCCTCGGCCGCCCCGTCCGGGGCCCGCGGTCTGCGGCTCACCGCCCCGGTGGGCGCCCTCGACCTGCCCGACCTGCTGGCCGGTGCCCGCGAGGCGGTGGCCGCGCTGGCCGCCGGCGAGCGGACGGAGGAGGAGCTGGCCGCCCTGGTGGCCGGCCGGGACGGCGACGCCGGGCTGATGCGCTGGCAGCTGACCCGGCGCCGGCTCGGCCTGGCCGGCCTGCTGGAGCACGCGGTGCACCTGGCCGCGGAGGACGGCGAGGAGCCGCTGGCCCGGCTGCGGCCGATCGGCCGCGGCGCGGCCGAGCCCGGACCGACCCCGGACCCGACCGGGCAGGTCAAGCTCTCCCGGTTCGCGTCCGCGGCGCCCGAGGACGGCGCGCTGCTGGTCCGCTCGCCGGGCAGCCCGCTCGCCGTCGAGCTCGGTCCGCGGGCCGCCGGGCTGCTGGCCGCGCTCGCCGACTGGACGACCCCGGCCGGGCTCGCCCGGCTGCCCGGGGAACTGCCGCTGGAGGCCGTCCGGCAGACCCTGCGGCTGTTCACCGCCGCCGGGCTGCTGGCCTACGGCGCGCCGGGGCAGGAGCCGGAGGCGGACGAGCAGCGGTTCGCCCAGTGGACCGCCGCCGACCTCGCCTTCCACTCCCGGACCCGACGGCCGACCGCCTCGGCCGGCTACGGCGGCACCTACCGCTTCGGCGACCGGTTCGGGCCCGATCCGGCCTCGCCTCCGCCGTTCCCCGGCGAGAAGGTCGCACTGGCCGTGCCGGACCTGGCGGCGGCGGCCCGGGCGGACCGGCCGTTCACCGAGGTGCTGGAGGAACGGCGTTCCGTCCGCGAGCACGACGACGGGGCGCCGCTGACCGCGGACCGGCTCGGCGAGCTGCTCTACCGGGCGATGCGCCGCCGGCAGACCTTCACCGGCGGGGACGGTCAGGAGCTCGCCGACCGGCCGTACCCGAGCGGCGGGGCCGTCCACGAGCTGGAGGTCTACCCGCTGGTGACCAACTGCGCGGGGCTGCGGCCCGGACTGTGGCACTACGCCACCGACCGGCACGAGCTGGAGCTGGTCGCCGAGCCGTCCCCGGCCACCGCGGCGCTGGTCGCGAACGCCCGCGAGGCCGCCCTGATGAAGGCGGACCCGCAGGTGGTGCTGCTGGTCACCGCCCGCTTCGGCCGGGTGATGTGGAAGTACGAGACGGTCGCCTACCCGCTGATCCTCAAGCACGTGGGTGCGCTCTACCAGACGCTCTACCTGGTCGGCACCGCCATGGACCTCGCGGTGTGCGGCCTCGGCGGCGGCGACGCCGGCGACTTCGCGACCGCGAGCGGCATCGACTTCTTCACCGAGGGCACGGTCGGCGAACTGATCCTCGGCAGCAGGCCCGGCACGCTCCGCACCGACGTCGGCGTGCCCAGGAGAGAGACCAAGAGATGACGGACACGAGGGGGGTGGGCCGGTGAAGTTCCGTTTCAAGGCCCTGCAGCGGATGCGGGAGCCGGACGAGTTGGACTCGCCGACCCTGCTGGCGGCACCGCGGGGCTGGGTCGCGCTGTTCGTCGTGCTGATCACCATGAGCGCCGCCGTCCTGTGGACCTTCGCCGGCCGGATCCCGATCACCGTGGACGCCCCCGGCCTGCTCACCCGCCCGAGCGGCACCGCGCTGATCCAGAGCCCGTTCGCCGGGATGGTCCGCTCGGTGCTGACCCGGCCCGCCGACCAGGTGCGGCTCGGCCAGACCGTGGTGCGCATCGAGGACGCCGAGGGGCACAGCCGCGAGGTGACCAGCCCGTTCGGCGGCCACGTCGTCGGCCTGTCCGTGACGGACGGCCAGGTCGTCGCGCCCGGCGCGCCGATCGCCTCGGTCGAGCGCACCGACACCGCGCAGGACCGGATGGTCGCCATGGTCTTCGTGCCGGCCGCCCGGGCCACCGCGCTCGCCCCCGGCATGGACGTCGACCTGTCGGTGTCCACCGCCCCGGCCGGTGCCTTCGGCCTGCTGCGCGGCACGGTCAGCTCGGTCAGCCCGTACGCGCTCACCCGGGAGGCCGTCTCCGGCCTGGTCGGCGGCGACCTCGCCGCGCAGCGCTACCTGGACGGCTCGCCGCCGCGGCTGGTCGTGGTCGACCTGGTGCCCGACGCGGCCACCCGGACGGGCTTCGCCTGGACCTCGCAGAGTGGCCCGCCGACCCCGCTGACCACCCAGGTCTCGGTCACCGCCACGATCAACGTCGGCCGGCAGACCCCGTTCAACCTGATCCTCGGCCGCTGAGGGGGCGCGCGATGACGACCACCGTCCCGGGGGCCGCCCCCGCACCGCCCGAGGAGCGCCGCCGCCGACGCAGGCCCGGGCGGCGCCCGCCCCGCGCCGACCGGCAGCGCACCCCGCGCCGCTGGCGGCACGCCGTGCCCACGGTGCTGCAGATGGAGTCCGTGGAGTGCGGCGCCGCCAGCCTGGCGATGATCCTCGCGTACCACGGGCGGCACGTCCCGCTGGAGGACCTGCGCGGCGTCTGCGGCGTCTCCCGGGACGGCGCCCGCGCCTCCACGCTGCTCTCCGCCGCCCGTACCTACGGGCTCACCGCCCGCGGCTACCAGACCGAGGCCGACCGGCTGAAGGACCTCACCGGCCCGGTCATCATCTTCTGGGCCTTCCAGCACTTCATGGTCGTCGAGGGGGTGCGCACCCGCTACGGGCGCACCGTCGTCGCCGTCAACGACCCGGCCAGCGGACCGCGGCTGATGGAGTGGGAGGAGTTCGACTCCGGGTTCACCGGGATCGTGCTGTCCTTCGAGAAGGGCCCCGAGTTCGTCCCCGGCGGCAGCCGCGGCGGCGTCGGCCGCGCCTTGCTGGAGCGGCGGCTGCCCTCCGGACGCGCCATGCCGCTGGTGCTGCTCGCCAGCCTGCTGCTGGTGGTGCCCGGCATCGCGGTGCCCGCGTACACCCGGGTCTTCATCGACCGGGTCCTGGCCGGCAGCGGCAGCGGCTACCTCCTGCCGCTGCTGGCCGCCATGACCACCACCGCGCTCGCCGTCTTCGTGCTCACCTCCGTCCAGCGGCACTACCTGCTGCGGCTGGAGATCCGGATGGGCATGGTCAGCTCGGCCCGGTTCTTCCGCCACCTGCTGCGGCTGCCGGTGGACTTCTTCCTGCAGCGGCGGCCGGCCGAGGTCGCCAAGCGGGTGGCCGGCAACGACGTGGTCGCCGAGATCCTCTCCCGCGACGTCGCGCTGACCGTCATCAACCTCGGCCTGGTGCTGTTCTACGCCGCGGTGCTCGTCCGCTACGACGTCCTGCTGGGCGTGGTCGGCGTCGGCATGGCGCTGCTCAACGTGGTGGTGCTGCAGGCCGTGGCCCGCTCGCGCACCGACGCGGTCGCCGCGCTGCGCACCGACCGCGGCAACCTGACCGCCACCACCTTCACCACGCTCTCCCTGATCGAGACGGTCAAGGCCACCGGCGCCGAGCCGGACGCCTTCAGCCGCTGGGCGGGCTTCCTCGCCAAGGTGGACACCGCCAAGCAGAAGCTGGGCATCCCCAGCGCCGTGCTGACGGTGGTGCCGCCGATGCTGGCCGCCCTCAACAGCGGCCTGATCCTGCTGGTAGGCGGCCAGCGCGTGGTGGACGGCGCGATGAGCGTCGGCCTGCTGGTCTCCTTCCAGACCCTGCTCGCCGCGCTCAGCCGCCCGGTCGCGCAACTCACCAACCTGGGCGGCCGGCTGCAGGACGTCACCGCCGACATCAAGCGGCTCTACGACGTCGAGCGGTACCCGGTGGCGGCCTGTTTCGCCGCCCCCGAGCCGCCGCCCGGCGCCAAGCTGGAGGGCGAACTCGTCTTCGAGCACGTCACCTTCGGCTACAGCCCGCTCTCCGAGCCGGTGATCAAGGACCTGAACCTGACCGTCGTCCCCGGCCGCCGGATCGCGGTGGTCGGCGGCTCCGGCAGCGGCAAGTCCACCCTGGGACGGCTGCTCACCGGCCTCTACACCCCGTGGGAGGGCCGCGTCCTGCTGGACGGCCGCCCCCGCGAGGAGATCTCCCGGACCGTGCTCGCCGCCTCGCTCGCCTACGTCGACCAGGACATCTCGCTCTTCGAGGGCACCGTCCGCGACAACCTGACGCTGTGGAACGACGACGTCCCCGACGACGCCGTCACCGCCGCGCTGCACGACGCCGCCGTCTTCGACACCGTGATGACCAGGCCCGGCGGCGTGCACAGCCCCGTCCTGGAGGGCGGCCGCAACTTCAGCGGCGGCCAGCGCCAGCGGCTGGAGCTCGCCCGCGCCCTCGCCGGCCGGCCGACCCTGCTGGTGCTGGACGAGGCCACCAGCGCGCTCGACCCGGAGACCGAGCGCGTGATCATGGACAACCTGCGGCGGCGCGGCTGCGCCTGCCTGACCATCGCGCACCGGCTCTCCACGGTCCGCGACGCCGACGAGATCATCGTGCTGGACCAGGGGGAGATCGTCGAACGCGGCACCCACGACGAGCTGTTGGCGCTCGGCGGGCACTACACCGCGCTCATCGAGTCCGCCCGGCGCGAGGAGGAGGACGAGCTGTGACCACCGCCCCGGCCCCCGCGGAACCGACCACGGCACCACGGGCCTTCGCCGACTTCTTCACCGCCGCGGCCGAACCGGTCGACCCGCGGGCCGACCGCGTCCTGGTGCTCGACGACCCGCGCCGGATGCTGCTCGTGCAGACCGGCGCCGTCGACCTGTTCGCCGTCAAGCTCACCGACCGCGGGCCCGTCGGCCGCTGGCACTTCCTGTGCCGGGTCGAGGCCGGCACCCTGCTGCCCGGCGCACCCGAGGGCTCCGCCCACGGCATCGCCGCCCGGCCGGTGCTCGGCGCCGAGGTCGCCTTCCTGCCCACCGCCCGGGTCGAGGGGCTGTCCGCCCGCGGCCGGGAGTGCGGCACCGCGGCCGGCGCCGCCGTCCGGGCCCTGCCCGAGGCCGAACAGCAGCGGGCCGTCGACCAGTTCCTCGCCGGACTGGCCGGCGGCATCACCGCCCTGGCCGGCGCGCTGCGCGACACCCTGCCGCCGCGCGACTTCACCCCGCTCGCCACCGACGGCCCGACCGCCCTCAAGAAGGGCCAGGCACTGCGCTCGGTGGACGGCGTCCAGTGGGTGTGCGTCGAGGAGGGCGGCGTCGACCTGCCCGGCGACACGGCCGGCGACGACACCGCCGCACTCGGCCCCGGCGCCTGGGTCTGCCTCACCGAACGGGACTGGCTGGTCGCCCCCGGCCCGGCCACCGTCCGCGCCCGCTCGTCGCGCGAACTGCTCGACCGGGGCGTGCTGTGGGAGCGGCTGGTGGTGCACTGCGGACGGCTGCTCGCCGCCGTCGACCGCCGGATCGAGGCCCGGCGCACCGCCGAGACCGAACTGATCGCCGCCCGCCGGGAGCGCGACGCCGGCACCCTCGCGCACTCCGCCCGCGGCTTCGAGACGGTCGTCCGCGACACCTCCTCGCGGCTGCGGATCGCCGACGCCGCCGGCGACCCGCCGACCCTCGCCGCCACCCGGCTGGTCGCCGCCCAGCAGGGCTTCACCGTGCGCCCGCCGGTCGCCGGCAACGGCCACGACCGCAACCTCGACGACCTGCAGGCCATCGCCCTGGCCTCCGGGGTGCGCACCCGCTCCGTCCGGCTGGACGGCCGCTGGTGGCAGCAGGACCTCGGCCCGATGGTCGGCTACCGCAAGACCGGCCGGGCGGTCGCCCTGCTGCCGGTCGGCGGCCGGTACGTGCTCGCCGACCAGGGCACCGTCACCCCGCTCACCCCCGCGCTCGCCGCCGAGCTGCAGAACAAGGCCACCGTGCTGTACCGGCCGCTGCCGGCGAGCGTGCGCAGCGTCGGCGGACTGCTCCGCTTCGGGCTCCGCAACAACCGCCGCGACCTGTGGATGTTCTCGCTGATGGCCGCCCTGGTCGCGGTCGTCGGCCTGCTCGTCCCGGTGATGACCGGCGAGGTGCTCGGCACCTTCGTCGCGCACGCCCAGCGCAACCTCATCACCGAGGGCGCGGTCGTGGTGATCGGCTCCGCGATGGCCGTCGCCGCGCTCTCCGTCGTCCAGAACATCGCCGTGCTGCGGATCGAGAGCCGCTCCACCGCGGCCATGCAGGTCGGCGTCTGGACGCGACTGCTGTCCCTGCCCGCCTCGTTCTTCTCCTCGTACTCCACCGGCGAACTCGGCACCACCGTCCTCGGCGTGAGCGCCGCCCAGGAGACCCTCTCCGGGATGATGACCACGGCCACCCTCGGCCTGTTCACCGGGCTCGCCAACCTCGTCCTGGTCTACTTCTACGACCTGCGGCTGGCCGGCCTCGCGACCGCCCTCGTCCTGGTCGGCGTCGGCTTCGGCCTGGTCGCCGGCCGGGTGGAGGTCCGCTGGCAGCGCAAGCTGTACGCGCACGAGCAGGCGATGTCCTCGCGGGTCTTCCAACTGCTCACCGCCGTGCCCAAACTGCGGGTCACCGCCGCCGAGGACCGGGTGTTCGGCGTCTGGGCCGGCGAGTTCGGCCGCGGCCGCGGCCTGGCCGCCTACTCGCGCCGGGTGCAGAACGCCGTCACCACCTTCAACGCCGGCTTCCCGCTGGTGTGTTCGGTGGTCGTCTTCGGCGTCATCGCCGGACCGCTGGACGGCAGCGTGCCCGTGCCGGTCTTCCTCTCCTTCTTCACCGCCTTCAACCTGCTGATCGCCTCCAGCCTGCAGTTCACCTCCGCCGCCGTCACCGCCATGGGCGTCGTGCCGATGCTGGAACGGCTCCGGCCGATCCTGGAGGCCAGGCCCGAGGTCGACGACTCCAAGGCCGACCCCGGCGACCTGTCCGGCCGGATCGGGCTCAGCCACGTCACCTTCCGCTACGGCCAGGACGGCCCCGCCGCCCTCCAGGACGTCACCCTCGGCATCGAACCCGGCGAGTTCGTCGCCCTCGTCGGCCCGTCCGGCAGCGGCAAGTCGACCGTGCTGCGGCTCCTCCTCGGCTTCGAGAAGCCGGAGAGCGGCACCGTCCTCTACGACGGACAGGACCTCGGCGAACTCGAGGTCTCCGCCGTCCGCCGCCAGTGCGGCGTCGTCCTGCAGCACGGCGCACTGCTCGCCGGCGACATCAAGGCCAACATCGTCGGCTCCACCAACCACACCCTCGACGACGCCTGGGCCGCCGCCGAGATGGCCGGCATCGACAAGGACATCGCGGCCATGCCCATGGGCATGAACACCGTGCTCTCCGAAGGCACCAGCACCCTCAGCGGCGGCCAGCGGCAACGCCTCATGATCGCCCGTGCGCTGGTCTCGCGCCCCCGCATCGTCTTCTTCGACGAAGCCACCAGCGCCCTCGACAACCCCACCCAGCGCCTCGTCACCGAATCCACCCGCCGGCTCAACGCCACCCGCGTGGTCATCGCCCACCGGCTCTCCACCGTGGCCGAGGCCGACCGCATCATCGTCATGGACCAGGGCCGGGTCGTCCAGCAGGGCCGCTACGAAGAACTGCTCGCCGACCGGGACGGCCTGTTCGCCCGCCTCGCCAGCCGCCAGATGTGAACCGGGAAGGACGGAGATGGAGTACGCACTGCTGGTCTTCGGCCAGGAGACCGACTGGGACGCCATGACGCCCGCCGAACGCGAGGAGCGGTTCACCGCCAACCGCGCCTTCGGCCGGGAACTCGCCGAAGCCGGCGTCCGGATCGTCTACGGCGCCAAACTCGCCCGCCCCACCGCCGCCGAGGGCGAGGAACGCGCAGCCGCCGGCGTCCTGGAGCTCGGCGGCCTGTGGATCGTCGACGTCGCCTCCGAGGAGGAGGCGCTGCACTGGGCCGCGAAGCTGCCCGTCGGGGCCAACGCCCGCGTCGAAACCCGCCGCTGCGACCGGCCTCCGGCCAGGTAGGCGAGAACGCCAGGGGCGCGGGGAACTGCGCGGTCCGGATGGGGCTCACCGTACGAACCAGGGCTCGGCCCGGATTCGTCACGATGCCCGATCCCGGACTGCGCA